>WQRT01000142.1 GCA_009786625.1 Treponema sp. | reverse complement strand
GTATTAGGAGTTTCTCTTGCTCTTCTGCGATCTAATAAATTAATAAATGACAACTGGAAACCTAACGCTAATTCACCTCTTGATAAGCTGCTTTCTCAATGGTATGATAAATCAGATGACAAGAAAATTATAAAAGATTTTTCTTTAAACTATGAAATACCAAATTATAATGATGATATATTAGGCGCTTTTTATCAGTCTATTCAGAGCGTTTCACAAAAATCGGCATTTGGATCTTTTTACACGCCGCCTGAATTGTTAAAAGACATAAAAATACCCGCAAACAAAACCGTTCTTGATCCCTGCTGCGGAAGCGGAAATATTTTACTTAATATTATAACTAAAAAAAATGATCCTTCTAAAATATACGCGAGAGACATTGACGAAACCGCGTTAAAAATCTGTCATATAAATCTTGCGTTATTTTTTAACGATGTAAATATTGCGCCTAACATTTCCATGCAGGATATAACGCGAAATAATAAAAACAATGATCAATTTAATCATGATCAATTTGATTTTATCGTTACAAATCCGCCGTGGGGCAGTAAGTTTACANTAAANCAAAAGGAGTCGCTGTGCAAATTNTACCCGGAACTGTCAACGCCGGAAATATTCAGTATTGCTCTTTATAACGCGCGTAAGATGCTCGGTAAAAACGGTGAACTGTATTTTTTNNTGCCTTATTCATTTTTAAACGTCGCTGCNCACAGAAACATAAGGCGTTTTATNTTTAATGACAGCAGTTCAATATCGGTTAAACTACTTGGAAACGCGTTCAAGGGCGTGCTTTCAGAGAGCATTTTACTCAATTTAAAAAATAGCTTGAACGTTCAATCTAATAAAAACAAAAAAGAAATTTCTGTTTATGATAAAGACGAAAACATTCATAAAATACAATTAGCAAATATAATGCCGCCTGATTACATTGTAAGCGCCGCCGGTAAAACTCAAGATATTTTATTAATTGATAAAATTTATAAAACCAGACATACTGCATTGTCAGATAACACAATTTTCGCGCTCGGTATAGTGACAGGCAATAATAAAAAATATTTAATTAAAGAAAAATCAACTGCGTCAGAACCTGTGTACCGCGGAAAAGATATTGATAAATATGTATTATTAAAACCGGCTTATAATATCGTTTTTAAATCTGAACTGTTTCAGCAGGTATCAAACGAGGAATATTACCGTCAAAGAAAAATCGTTTACCGTTTTATCGGCGATAGGCTGGTTTTTGCGTTAGACGAAAAAAAAAGCCTTATACTAAACAGCGCGAATCTGTTAATATCTAAAAATTATCCGATGGAGACTGTCGTTTCATTTTTTAACAGCGATATATATACGTTTATTTTCAGGAAAAAATTCAATTCAAAGAAAATATTAAAGTCTCATCTACAGGATTTACCGCTGCCGGTATTAACGGAAGAAAAACATCAATATATAAAAAAATTATATAATGAAAATATTTCTTCAAAAAAAATAAACGCGGAATCGTATCAGAACGAAATTGATAAAATTATTTGCGGCGCGTTTTCGATCAATAATGAAGAATATCAATACATCAGGGAATGTATTTCCCTACCGCGCTAGACTCCCCATCCGTCTGCAATGGTTGCAGCCAATCACATGCACATGATTATTTCTTCCGGGGCGGTCGAACATTCGGGAAACAAGATAATCTTGCAGCGACAGGCTTTTGCCGCAAATCGGGCAGCGCCGCGGTACATTATGCTCGAGGCAGCTAAAACAGCCTCTAATGTACATCAAGCGGTCTCTGCCGCCGGAGAGGGACGGAAAAGCAAGCGATTTTACTAGGTCGCCCCTCACCATTTTGATTGTACATACCGGGCATACCTGCGGATCGCCGGGTTCTCCCCTGGCAGGCCCTTTCTTCCCCATGAATATTTCCGGGTAAAAACCGATCAACATTGAATAGCCTAATCTGAGCAGGACTATTCCGGTAATGGTCAAAGCCAGCGCTTGTACATACGTTCCCATAATAACCTTTTACATATATAATAAAATTATGTCTACCCTTTATATTATCGGCACTCCTATTGGGAATTTAGGCGATATTAGCTTTCGTGCGGTAGAAATTTTCAAACAGGCCGATCTTGTGGCGTGCGAGGACACCCGGCGCACTTTAAAGCTGCTCACCCATCTGGGTATAAGGGTAAAAATGCTTTCATGCCGGTCTCAGAACGAGGAATTCGCGGCGGAGAAGGTGCTTTCCTGTCTGGATTCGGGGCAGACAGTGGCTTACGCGAGCGATGCCGGTACTCCGGCGCTCAGCGATCCGGGCGCGGTTTTGGCAAGAGCGGCAGCGCAGGCGGGGCATGATGTTATCCCCATACCGGGGCCGTCGGCTTTCGCATCACTTTTAAGCGTGGCAGGCGGAAAAGATAAAACAGTTATTTTTGAAGGATTTTTATCCCCAAAACCGGGCAGGAGAAAAAGCCGCCTGCGCGAGCTGATGGCCGCGGATGCCGCCATTGTACTGTATGAATCTCCGTTTAGAATACTAAAGCTAATGGGAGACATTGCCGAAATTGACAGTGAGCGGTATATTTGTATAGGGCGGGAGATGACCAAAATTCATGAGGAGTACCTTAGGGGAGGGGCAGCTGAAATATTAGGAATTTTAGCTGAAAAAAAAGAACAAATAGGTGAATTTTCGGTATTTATCTCTGGTAATAAGTTTAAATAGTTGGTAAACTTATTGTATGTGTTTGCCGATAATAGGGTATAGGTAGGGTAAGAGTATGACAGTAGACAGGATAGGTCATGTAGAACCCATTCCTCCCAGCAGAAAAACTGGAAGGAGTGAAAGCGTGAGGGGAACAGACAGAACTGACACCATCAATGTATCTGAGGAAGCGAAGATACAGGCGGAGAAGTATCAGGTTTTGGAATTAATTAAGGCTGTCCCGGAGACCGATGAAGCCAGAATTGTTGAACTCAGGCAGAGACTTGATGATCCGTCATATGTAAATGACAGACTTAATGCGACGGCGGATAATATCCTAAGGGCATGGATGGCGTAAAAAGCCGAAAAAAACAATTTATAAGTAAGATTTGGGCGTCTGGCTGTGTTGCAGCCGGGCGCTTTTTTTTGCTTAAAACGGGAAAGGTATGAACATATCATTTAAATTTGATCCTGAAGTTCACATTGGAGCGGATATTCTGAGCAAGGCGGGGACAATCGCAAAGCGCCACGGCAAAAGGATGATAACAGTAGTCGATCACAGTCTTGATGCGCAATTATCTAACCGTTTAAGGGAAATACTTGAAGATTCCGGGCTTGAGGACATCATTTTCGACGGAATAGAAGAAGATTCCACGCCTGAAATGGCGGATAACATCGCGGAACTCGCCTGCGGCGCGCACTGCGATGCGGTAATCGCTTTCGGCGGACAGAAAACACAGTTAATCGCGCGGATGGCTGCGATTATGGCGCCCATGAGGATAAAGGCATTTGAGCTTCTTGACGCAAAGCCGTATTTCAACAGGTGCCTTCCGCTCTTATCAATTCCGACAGAAGGTACATCGGCTTTTTCCTTTACCGAGTATTTTCTCGCGGAAGATCCGAGGAATAAGCAAATTAAATTGATTGATTCGCCGGGGCATTTATACTCGGCGGTTGTGGTAGATACTGCATTGTTAAAATCAACGTTAGGTGCAAACGCGGTATCATTCGTTATTAATAATTTACTTTCCGCGTCGGAAGCGTATTGCTCNTCTAAATCAAATTTTCTGTCAGAGATNATGCTGGAAAGAGCGCTGGGCTTTTTGGGAAAATTGCTGAGAACAAGCGGCGGCGGCTTAAATATGGAAGCGTTCGCGCAGGCCGCTTTTCTGGCTTCGTTCGGCGCATCGGTAAGTTCGCCTGGGATTGGAACCGCGTTATTGGCGGCGATCACGGCGCGTTATCCAGCCGCTAAGGCGCAATGTTCCGCCGCGTTGTTCCCGGTAATCGCGGAGCGGCTTATCAGCGCGCGCCCGGAAAAAATGGCGCGGATCGCGTCATTCCTCGGCGCGGGAAAAGCGGCATCAGTTACAGACGCAGCGAATACGGCGGCGGACGCGATCCGCCGTTCCATTGAGGCGTGTAACCTGCCGTTAAACCTAAAATCTTTTAATATTACGCTGGATAGACTGGCTGCCGCCGCGGAAACGGCGAGAAAATTGGAATTTACAGCCAGTTCCCCCTGGACAGTCTCCGAAGAAGCTGTTTTTGGCATTCTTAAAGAAATTATATAATATTTTAAGGTAAAAATATGAAAATTTGACATATAAAATAAAAGTTATATACTAGATAGTAGGAGAAAACGATGAAAACTAATGTAAAATCCGTCGCGCTGTCTCTGGCGTTTTTTACGGCGGTGGTAATATTATCGTTTGTCTTAACTGCCTGCCCCCCTGTCATAGAAGATGAAGTTTCCAATGTTCTGGAATTTGAAGGTCCTTTAAATCTAGGTAAATGGACCGATATTATGGACGAAATTGAGGCCGGTAAACGTATCGTTACCCTCGATCTCAGCGCCATGACAGCTCCCAACAGCGGCGGCGATATTTTAAAACGCGCTCATGAAGACGGAAAGGACTATGTTCCGTGTGATTGCGTAAACGTGCATACATGCGGCAGAAATATTTATGATGATTATATATTATTCAGCCCCGGAATGAGCGGCAAAACCGGAAAAGAATATATAAAAGCGATCATTCTGCCTGACGTGACAACAATGATTAACAACGCTTCCCACAACATCGAGTTTGAGTCAATTGACGACGATGACGACGGCGAAACAAGCAATTATGCGTTCAGGCATTTTACCAGGCTGGAATCCGTGACCGGAAGAAATATCAGGCTAATCGGGACATTCGCTTTTTATAATGCAACAACCTTAACCGAAGCCGTTTTCCCAAAAGTAGTCCATGTCATGCAGTACGCTTTTTATAACTGCAGCTCCGTAAAAAGTTTCGATTTTGAAAGACTTGCGGATATAATGCCAAGCGCTTTTGAGAACTGTACTTCTTTGGAGAAAGCGGCATTCCACAGCGCGCGCGCGGTTTCACAGAGAGCGTTCAAAGGCTGTACAAGCCTTACAGAAGTAAATTTTTCCAATGTGTTAAGGGTGGAACTTGAGGCGTTCAGAAATTGTACCAGTTTGCGTGTAGCCAGATTCCTGGCAAATCCGCTGCCGAATGTCACGAATCATCCCTTAAAAAATTGGAGAGACAACGTTCCTCCGCCTGTTAAGCCGTACGCGGATCGTACACTGGCATTCGAGAATATGGCGTTTAGGGGTTGTGTATCATTTGAAACATTGGATGCGCGTAATGCGTGGAATGTATATTTCGGAGCCGGAGCGCTTGCGGATATCGGGACAAGTCTTACGCTTTATCTTTATGACGATGCCGGTTATGAAAATTCCTACATTGACGGAGGAGTTCGTCATGACTTCATTACTTTCGGACATCCGCAGGTGGAATTGCTTTTGGGCGGGGACCACCCATCCGAAGATATTGGAGAGCTGACTCTTACCGAGCTTAGAATTATTGCGCCTGTTGTGGAACCAATAGCATCCTTGCCGCCGGGTACACCGCCAGGCCTGCCGCATCCGACAGGTTCGCAGATTTTGTACAAAGATAATCCTGCAAATCCCGCTCCGCCGCCAAGCAGAGTTGATGACGGTTATGCTAGTATCAGAAACAGAATAAATTCCGTGTATAATCCCGGTGAAAGATATAAAGATTATAATGAACCTAAAGAGTATGTTATCAGAGTATTTGTAAACGGAAGACCGGATTTATCACGTCTTGATCCTGAAGAATAATTCAGGAGGAGGAAGCGTGAAAAATTTAAAACTCGCTGCCGGCGCTGCCGTTCTTGTGTTAACATTACTTTTTACTCCGGCAGGCTGTGATGATCTTCCGTATATTACCGATGACGGCGGTGATGAAATTGAAGATCCTGATGATAATAATGATGATAATGATCCGGATAATGACAACGAAGATCCTGATGATGAACCGGATAGTTTTATTTTCAACGCGGAAAATATAGTCAAAATTATAAATGAACATGAAGGCACTCCGGATAATCCTGCGTGGATAAACCTGCATGATACCGATCTTGGATTAATGTCAGATACAGAAAGCAACTGGCATATTTTGCTCCGCGCGATTGCTGACGCCGATGGGGAATACGTGGCTCTTGATCTTTCTGATTGTAAAATGACATTGCATAAATATTTTAACCCCGACAGCGGCGTCTCTTACGGCAAAGGAAAAATAATACAGATCATTCTGCCGGATGCCGCAACTTCAATAGTCGGCGTGAATGAAAGCAGCAGTGAATTCGCGTTTATGTATTTTACAAACCTTANGTATATCAGCGGAAAAAATATTACATTGATAGGCAGGCTGGCGTTTTTTGGTTGGGCATTATATTACGGATGCTCAAACCTTATCGAAGCGGATTTTNCCGCGGCAACAATAATAGACGCCAGCGCGTTTGAAAGCTGCCAGAATCTGAAAATAATAAATTTCCCATTGGCGAAGACATTAGGCCATAATAGTTTTAACGGCTGTATCAGCCTTACTGACGTTGACTTTCCCGAGGTTGAAGTCTTGCACTCGGACACTTTTAACGGCTGCATAAACCTTGAAACAGCTATTTTCCCAAAAGTAAGAATTTTACAAAATAGTATATTTTCTGGTTTTGCACGGCTTACCGCTATAGATTTTTCATCAGCTTCTTATATAGCGGCGAATGCATTTAAAGACTGCACAAGCCTTCTATCAGCGGAATTCCCGAATGTAACAGCAATGGAACCAGACGCTTTTAACGGTTGTATAAACCTTGAAACCGCGATTTTCCCGAAAGTTGATATAATACACAGCAGAACTTTTTTTAACAACACTAAATTAACAACAACAGATTTTTTATCGGTGGTACATATAGCAGATCATGCTTTCTACAACTGCACAAACCTTACAGAAATTACTTTTCCAAAAGCAACAGTAATTGAACCTATGGCATTTGGAAACTGCACAAGTTTAACAACAGCAAGATTTCTCGCTAATCCCGAACCGGCTTTAGATGCCAATCAACAGCCTGTTCATCCTTTATATCCCTGGCTGAACCAAATGGGTGGACTTCCGTGCGTAAGTGAAACGATACTTTTTTACAATCTGGCTTTTAACGGCTGTACTTCTCTTGAAACATTGGATGTACGCAACGCATGGAATGTATATTTTGTAGGAAACGCGTTGGTAAATATCGGCGAGTCGCTTAATCTTTATCTGTTTGATGACAGCGGCGTAATAGATAATAACGGCGATATACGAACAGATTATACAGG
>WQRT01000141.1 GCA_009786625.1 Treponema sp. | reverse complement strand
GCGTGGCTTATGAGGGAAGAGTTTCACACAAACCCCGATGTCGCGTACATGATGGAGATGGAAGCTCCTCAAACCAGAGGAGATAAAATTCTAGGCGCGGCAATGAGCGGAGTATTTCCAAGTTTTTTCGCAGGCGCTCCTAAGCCCGTACGCGAAGGTTCCGAGGAAGAGCTTCCCGATATGCCGGAAAGCGCAAGCCCGGCGAGGATCATCGTAATGGGTGATGTTGATTTTGCTACCAATCTTATCAATGCCACTCAGGCAAGACATAACCTTGATTTTCTTCTCCGCGTTGCCGACTGGCTTATTAATGCCGATGATATCATCAATATCCGCAACAGGCTTCCTCAGACAGGCCGCCTCGACAGGATTACAGATCCTCAGCGGCTGGCGGCGGCGATGCGTTTTTCCCAGATTTTAAATGTCGGACTGGTTCCGCTTTTTGTAATTATATCGGGACTGTTCATCGCGTCACGCAGAAAACACGCGATGCGCGCCGCAGATAAACCGCCTGGTGACACGCAATCAAGCGCACGGACTACAGATAAGGAGAGCGGAAATGACATATAGAAAACATCTTTACATACTTTTATCCGTTATCGTTGTTCTATCCCTTTTTTACACAGGAAGCCTTATTTTTACTTCCGATTTTGGAAACGCGAGGAACTCTTCTTACGTCTGGCTGGATTCGGGAATGGCGGCAAGAACAACCCGTATCGCGGTAAAAACACAGGATAACGAGTATCAGCTTTTAAAGCAGGACAGTCAGTGGTATATTGCGCATAACGGCGCGAGATATCCCGCGCGTAATCTCCGCGTGGATGATTTAATCGGCATACTCACAGCGCGGGCTTCATGGCCGCTTAGATCGTCTAACGCATCGACATACGGGCGTTTTGGACTTGATGACGGCGCATCGAGAATAACTTTATACGGAGAAACATTGATCCTCCTCGATCTTCTTGTCGGCGCGGATGACGCGGCGGGAAGCGAAACTTATTTTAGAAGAATCGGCGCGAACGAAGTCAGAAGCGGAAAAAATAATATAAGAACATATTTATCAAGCCCGCATAGCTGGTACAATCTGCGTTTAATTTCCGATAACGAAAGTAATCAGATTGATGCCGAAAGTGTTCAGAGGCTTTCTGTCTACACTCAGGGTGGACAGCAGATTTTTTCCCGCAGAAACAGGGGATGGACTGTTTCCGGCATTGATGTCGCGAATCCGTCATCAAGCGCGATTGAAGGCTATATCCGCATTATTCTCAGCAGCGAGGGCGACGGTTTTACAGATTCGCCTTCCGCCGATGACGCGGCGTTTAATTACAGCCGCATGGCGCTTGAGTTCGGAAACGGGCGCGTTGTGACAATACGTTTTACGGAAAATAACGAAGGAGGGCGGCGTTTCGCCCATGTAAGCGGAAGCGGCATTGTTAACTCCGGTTTAATTTACACTATTCCGTCTTGGGTGTCCGCGCGTCTTTTCAGGGAAGCCGCAAGTTTCGAAAGCCAATAGCAAGGTTAAAACTATTTGTTTTAACCCCGTGTGCGGATGAATTCTCTGTATTTTTCGGGATCGCTTTTAAACGCGACAATTTTATTTTTCGAATCCGATTTCGCTTTTTTAAGAGCTTCCCTTGTTTCGAGTATCAGCCGGTCAGCGTTAAGGAGCCTTCCCGCGCGCGATGAAAGCCCGATGCAGAGACTTGATGCCCTGCTGTAGGATGACGGGAATCTTTCCATTATGCGCTGGTAAAATTTTTCCGATTTAGAAATGGCTGTTTCAAGATTGTCGATGGGAAGGATCACAGCGATTCCCCATTTACCGTATTCAAAAAGCATATCCCTTGACGCGAAAAACGATACTGTTTCTTCCGCGATCGTTTTGTACATTATGTCATTCGCGATATCGGTAAATTCCATAAAGATAAGCGCAAGATCATGTTCTGATGAAGAGCATCGGTGCAGTTCCGAATCAAGCCTGTCTTTTATATATTCTTCCCATCCTATATTACTGCGGTTGGAATAAAGGCCTTTTGGCCCCGCTCCGGATTTTACGGCTTCATTTACAGGCGCTTGCGTGTTTTCTGAAGCGGTATCAGTCTGTCTTCCAAGAAGGAGCTGAAGCAGCATCGTAAAGAAGGCAAGCGCGAATCCAATCAAAATTAATAACAATGTTTCTTTTAATATTTTTGAGATTTCCGCAAGATCAAAAGCGCCGGCTACCGCTTTAATATTTACATTTCGTAAACCGGTAATATCAAGCGGCATATANAGGCTTTGATCGGAAAAACTGAATTTATTAAAAAACCTCGGGGAGTTGTTAATCCAGTTAACGGCGTTCCCGCGTTGTTTTTCAAAGGCGTATTCGCCTTCCGGTCCTGTAATAATCAACGCTTCAAGGCTTTTGCTTGACACGAGAGCGTTGTTCATCGTTTGAACAAACTGCTCGTTCATAAAACCCTGCGTTCCTGCGGTGAGCGCAAGAGCGGCGATCTGCGTAAATTCCTGATCCGCCGCCGAGCGGCGCTGATCGACGCTTAAATAAAACCTGACGGAGCCTTGAATTAACGCAAAAAGATAAATTACTATACATACCGCGGCGATTATCGTCCCGCTCTTTTTTAATTCCATAATATATACTTCTCTGCTATAATTATCGGAAGAATTAATATGCAAATTAGAGATTATTCGCTGCCGCGGGGCTGGTTTCCACACGATTCCGCCGGAGTTTCCGCGTTTTTATCGGATTTTTCCCTGTCCGCGGAAAATACATCCCGTGCGGCAATCGCGCCTCATGCCGGCTGGTACTACTGCGGGCGCATTGCGGCGCGGAGCGTCTCGTCCCTCAAGCCGGATGCGCAGACTATCGTTGTTTTAGGCGGCCATCTTGGCGGCGGAATGAAGCCTCTTTTCGCTATGGAGGATGCCGTAAAAACTCCGCTCGGCAGTCTTGTCATTGACGCGCAGCTTCGCTCGTTACTGCTGGAAGAAATTAACGGCGTTGAGGATTGTTACCGCGACAATACGGTCGAAGTTCTCCTGCCGATGGTTCATTACTTTTTCCCGAAAGCAAAGTTGATCTGGCTGCGCCTTCCTTCGGATTTATCATCCTTTGAAACAGGAAAGATCATCTACCGCTGCGCGGAAAAATTGAAACGCGGAGTCAATGTGCTGGCTTCTACTGATTTAACCCACTACGGATCGAATTACGGCTTTTCGCCCAAAGGCAGGGGAAGCGAAGCCCTGCGGTGGATGCGCGAAGTTAACGACGCGGCTTTTATAAAAGCTGTGGAATCGGGAGACAGCGCGGAAGTTTTACGCCTTGCCGAAAATGATCACAGCGCCTGTTCCACCGGGGCTGTTTTGGGAGCGATGGGTTTCGCGCACGGCTGCAAGGCGCGGCTTTTGGAATATGGAACAAGCGCGGATGCGGGCGCGGATGCAGATACGGGTGCGGATGCTGGCACATCCTCCGGTGCAGATAAAAACGATAAAAAAATAGTTCCTGATTCATTTGTGGGTTACGCGTCTTTTACATTTTCATAGATTTTTATATTTATTTTCTGTATAATATACACAGGAGGAATAAAGTGATAAAAAAGGCCGGATTATTTCATTCATCAATATTATTATTTTTTGTATTTATTCAATTAATTTTTATTCAATGCGCTTCTTCGCCGCAGGGGTTTACCATCAATTCAAATGAAATAAGGGATTATATCTGCACGGTAAATCTCGATCTCCACCCCAATATTGATCGTTATTTGAAACTAGAGATCGTGAACGCGATGGACACCGGCCGTTCCGAAAGAGATAACCACGCCGCTTCTTTGGAAGCTATCCGCCGCGGCGGTTTTGGCACAGGGTTTGTTTATGTGGATAGCGGTGGAAGAAATTTTATTATTACCAATTACCATGTAATTGCCGGGGCTTACCGTTTTTCTGTTACATTTGAAAGAGAGGATGAAGAAAAAATAGTTTTTTATAATTTATCGGTGCACAATGTTAATGAACAGGGAGATATCGCCATTCTCGCGTTCCCCGAAGGTGTCAGGCCTTTCCGCAGGGGAATTAATATAAGCACATCGCCTTTAAGATCCGGCACGGAAGTACATGCCGCGGGTTATCCGGGTCTAAACAATATTCCTGTATGGAATTTTTCAACCGGATCTGTTTTGAATCCGCGTTTAAGGCCGCCCGGAATGGAAGAGCATTATGTTCAGCACAGCGCCGCGATCAATCACGGCAATTCCGGAGGACCTCTTCTTGTAAGAGATACATCGACTCCGCTTGGTTATTCGATAGTTGGTATTAACACTTTTTATATTTCAAATATGCAGGGAGCTAATTTTTCCATAACATCAGAAAATATTTTAAGTTTTATAAGGGAAAGTTTCAGGCAGGTCAATGAACTGGAAGCGCTTCAAAACCGGGTACAGGCATTGATGGCTCTGCTTACAAGATCGAGAAACCAGTATGTTTACGCGGAGCTGTCATCATTTCTGTCAATCGGAATGATAGCGCGTGATCCGATTGGAGCATTCAGGCAGATACCGCAGAATGGTCCCGAAGAATTAAGAGGAAAACTGAGCCGTGATCCTGTAACGGGTATCGCGTGGGCGGTAGCGTATAACGATATAGAAATGTACACATACAGAAGAAATCAGAATGTGCAGCCTGAATTATTATCAATAGGGCCGAATAATTTCGGCGGTTATACGGTAAGGTTTCTAATCAGCAATTATCCGTACAGATCGGAATGGGTCTGGGAGCACGGAACGTGGAAACTCGGCGATTTTTATGAGGACGACGGCGAGTATAATGATTATCCTCACCTTGCCACTCCTCATCCGCTGGGCAAAAGGATTATTTATTCCATCGCGTCATATCTTGATTATGACTGGTATGTGCTGGATATTCCGCGTCCCGGAAGGTTGACTGTCAGGACGGAAGGCAGATCGGATCCGTATATGTCGCTTTATTACGATCCTTTCACGCAGGAGTCTGCGGAAAGAACGTTAATCGCTCAGGATGATGATTCAGGAACCGAGTATAACGCGAGAATTTCCGAAAATGTGCGCGCCGGAAAGGTATATGTGCGGGTTATATTCGCTCCCAGAGCTGTAATGCCTGTAGGCGAGTATTCTTTAATCGCCCAATTGGATTGACAAATGAAAAAAGGACTATATACTTGAATTTATAGAGGTTTTGTTATCATTTTTCTAATAAGGAGTTGTTTTATGTCTAAAAAGGTCGTGGTTTTACTGGCCGCTTTATTTATAGGGTGTTTNTTTACATTTCAGGCAGCCGCTCAGGAGGAATGGACAAGAGAAAGCCTGCAAACTATGTACATGGAGTATCTGGTGANCGCGGGGTACAGGCCGGAANTAGACGTAGAAGATGTTAATCGTATCGGGATCGATATCCGCTTCAGAGTATCAGGCGACAGTTATTATATTATCATAGACGAGAATGATCTTCATTTTTTCCAGATTTATATGGGATTCAGGCTGGATAATATTACGATGGAAGAAGCTCTTGAACTGTCAAATTATACCAACAGGCGTTCCAAAGTCGCGAAAGTTTCCGTTTCTCCNGCGTCNGATGACAGGATTATTATATCTATAACTACTGAGCTTCTGGTAAATTCNCCAAATCAATTCGCGTCTGTTTTCTCCAGAGCGTTNTCATTAATCGCGAATGCCAGGAATATATTTTCAACGCAGTTGAGGGATTTGATATCGGCACGGAATTAACAAAGAAATCAAGGCATACAAAGTACTTTTTCAATTTCCGCAACGCAGNTATTTTTTACTTCCTCAATTAAANAATTATATTTTAATTCGGGANTGCGTTTTCTGACNGCGGCCGCGAACGGAAGCAATGTAGTAAAAATAAGCGTTTGTTTCTGATCCAGTTTTGTAAAGTAATTCTCTCTATCATTTAACAAAGGCAGCCCCGCAATATCGTCTCTATACCCTTCAAGAAACTCAAAAGCCTTATCCCCTAGTCCCCGGTCACCCTCTAACCCCTGACCCCTAACCCCTAATCCCTGTCTCCTATCCCCTAACTCCTGACCCCTATCCCCTAATTCCTGTCTCCTATCCCCTAAATCCCTATCCCCTAACCTAACAGGCGCTCCCCCCCCAGTCATGCACGTAACAGAAGCTGTCATCATAACCGCTTTTTCTTCCAGCTTTTTCCGGTAAAAACGAAGAGAAGCGGTTTCGCGGTAATCAGCTTTTACGCCGTTTTCAGGCGGCAGAAACGGACTGCGGTAAAGTAAGGCTGATACTTGAGCTTCCATCGGAGTAAAACGTTTTTGCCTGTTTTCAAAGTAGGGTAAAATATAAGTTCCCCTCGCGTATGCCTGGCTGCCTGTGTACGCGAAGTCAGCGCCGAAAAGCGTTATGTGATCTGCGCCGAGATACTCTGCCAGCGATAAACACGCATATGTGACATTCGCGCCTGATGTATCTAAAAGCGGCAAAGGTTTCCATGTTTGCGTTATATATCTTGCAAGAGGATGACCGCTCGAGAAGAAAAACGGCGCGAATGACGGCAGACGCGAAAGCCCAGGCGGGCTTGCTATATCAAGTATCAGCGGGATTTTCTTTCCGCGTTGCGCATAACGGATTAAATTACAGCATAAAAAATGATAATAGCTTATATGCTGGCAGTCTATTGATACAACAGCGTCAGGTTCTATTTTATTTTGCAACAGCGCGGGAAGGGCGGTATCGGTGCTTATAATAAAACCGTTACGCGCTTTAAACTCTCCAAGAGACGTTAATTGATAATCAAGAGAAGGCCCCGCGGCGGCGATAGCCGCGTTCTTTATTTTTTCAGGCGGAAAACTATAACAGCGGGAATCCGCGTATTTAATATTGCGGATAATATTTGAAAACCAGCGCATGCCGAAGTGCGCCTGAACAGAATAATCGCGGCTGCATATTTCAACAGCTTCCTGAATTACTAAAACCGCGTTTTCAAAAAGATGAGCGTCGGCTTCCACTCTTGTTCTTAAAGGAATTGTTTTTATGCCGCCATGCAATGAAGGCTTGTAATTTTCCAGAATGAATTTTTTTAATTTTTCGCTGTCAGGATCGGTAATCAATATAAAACGATCGTTATTAAGAAGCCTTGAATAGTCCCTTGCTGATAATAAAAATGCGATCTCATCGGCGTTAAAGTCAATTACCGCGATCTGCGCGTTTGTTTGTTCCAGCGCCGCTTCCGCCGCGAAACCGCCGCCTAGTCCAAGGAAAATCACAAAGCCGGTGTCTTCCGTTATAGTTGACACAAGGCGGTTCGCCTCACGCGTCGGGTCAACCATTGAGTGAAGCGGCTGTGTTCCAAGAAAGGGAACAATCTCTCCTGTGCGTGATTTTTCAAACGTATAACGGTTTATGCTATTTTTATCCA
>WQRT01000140.1 GCA_009786625.1 Treponema sp. | reverse complement strand
CGCCAAACAATTCCCGAAGCTCTTCATGACTCATTTTCGCGATCCACGATTCGCCTGATGTTATTGTCATATCAGCTAATTCCCTTTTACTTGTGAGCATCGCGTCGATCTTTTCCTCAAAACTGTTTTTTGTTATCAGCCGGTGGACGAAAACATTACGCATTTGCCCGATGCGGAACGCGCGGTCTGTCGCCTGATTTTCCACCGCCGGATTGTACCACAGATCATAGTGAATAACGCGGCTTGCCGCCGTCAGGTTTAGTCCAAGCCCGCCCGCTTTCAGGCTGATCAGCATTATTCGCGCCAGAGGATCATTTTGAAAATTTTCTATCGTCTTAGCGCGTACATTCTGAGTTAAACCGCCGTGATAGATCAGCGGCGCTTCGCCCAATTCTTTTTTGATGATTTTATCGAGACAGTCAAGCGTTTCTACATACTGGCTGAACACAAGCGTTTTTTCCCTGTTGGCGAGAATTTCGCGTAACAGAGTAACCAGAAGCTGTGCCTTGCCGGACAACTCCATGATAGCGGGACTCTCTTTGTCATACACGCGCGGATGATTACAGATCTGTTTAAGAGAAGTCAGAAGGTAGAAAATTAAAGATGGCCTGTCTTTTGGATCGAGTTTTTCAGATTTTTTCATTGATTCTGCAATAACTGTTTCGTATAACGCGGCTTGTTCCGCTTCCAGAACCGCGTATTCGTTTGATACAATTTTTTCAGGTAAATCTTTTATTACGGTCTTGTCTGTTTTCACTCTTCGCAGCAGGAAAGGAGAAGTAATCTTTTGAAGCGCCTGCGCTTTCTCTTTATTGCGCATAACTTCTATCGGGATTCTGTACTGCTCTTTGAATTTCGCGGAATCTCCGAGATAACCTGGAAGGATAAAATCAAACAGCGACCTGAGATCTTCAAGGCGGTTTTCTACCGGCGTTCCCGAAAGCGCAAGGCGGTGTTTGGATTTAATATTTTTCACGGTACGCGAAATCCGGGTCTGCGCGTTTTTCATAAGATGCGCTTCGTCAACAAGCAAAAGAGAAAAATTTTTCTTTTTTAATTTTTCCGCGTCGCGCACGGCGGTTTGGAACGTTGTAAGAAATACATCGATCTTTTTACTTAACTGTCTGCCGCTTCCGTGGTAGCGCGATACATTAAGCGACGGCGCGAAACGGCAAAGCTCTTTTTCCCAATTGCCAAGAAGAGCGGCAGGAGCTACAACAAGACAGCCTTCTGTTAAAAGTCCTTCGTCTTTAAGCCGCAAAACCGCCGCGATTGACTGGACCGTTTTACCAAGACCCATGTCATCGGCGAGAATACAGCCGAAGCCGGAAAATAAAAGAGAGCAGACCCAGTTATAACCGCGCACCTGATACGGACGCAGTACTGCGTTAAGCGCTTCAGGAATAGGAAAATCATGTTCGCGGAAAATATTATTGATTGATTTTCGCGCGTTAAACGCAAGAACAGTGTCACCTGAAAAATGCGCTTTTAAAAACTCATTAAAATCGGGGGCGGTTGTTTTCGCTTTTTTTAAGAGGCGTGTAAATTCCTGCGCGTCCATTTTAACAAAACCGTCATGAAAGCGCACCAATGCTTTTTTCAGTTTTACAAGTTTTTCAAACTCCTTAATTGGAATTACATCATCTCCGATTGCAACCTGCCATTCAAACTCCTGAAGCGAATCAAGGTCAAGATAACTGACAAGAGACGCGCCTTCTTTCTTTTGTTTGATTACAAGGCGCGGTTTTAATTCCCTGGCGAGCGCTTTCGGCAAATTGACAATTATGCCAAGACGCGAAAGGAGAGCGGAGGCATTATCTAAAAAAGAAATAAGCCTTGTTTCAGATAACGCGATTGTTTTTTTAGTAAAAAGCTCTTTTATTTCCGGGAGGTAATTTGAAAGAGCGACAGGAGCGCGCAGCTTTCCTATATCAGAGCATTTAAAAAGAGGCGTTTTAACGGTTCCGGTTTCTTCTTCTGTGATCGAATCCATTGAGATACCGAAGTTAACCGCGTCAAGAAGATCATTTTCGCTTTTTTTTGAAAGATCCTTTATGGTTATCGCGTAACGGTAGGCGGAAAAATTAATATGAAGCACGGAGAGCCAGCGGTCGATCGAAACAGGAAGCGATCTTTTCGCGGGAGATGAGACATCAACAAACATTCCCATAAAAAAAAGATTTAAAAGCTGTTTATAGTCACTGTCGCCTTCTCGTGAAAAAGCATCCCTGAATGTCATGAACCTCAGTCTGACCCATTCGTTTAAAAAGGCGGCTGTCAGAATGTCAACCGCGCTCTTTCCGCTGACAGCCTCCCTTCCCATCGTGTTCACTTTTTTATCCGCGAGATTGATTCTGAAAAGCGGCGGGGTAGTGAGCATACCGCACTCAAGAGCGGCGCATGATTCGAGCATCTTTGACACAGCCGGCAGCGTCTCAAAAGGCCGCCAGATTATTTTCATCTCTTCATCGTCGAGTAACACATATGGAATAAACGCGCCCGCGGAGCATAAAATATTCAACGTTTTAAAAAGGTAAAAAAGAAAAATGTAGGAGGGAGTGCCGTCATCGGATGTAAACTGCTCAAAATACCTGAACGCCTCATGCGGCGAATAACGTCTTTTTTCGCCGTTTATATCTTCGCTTTGCAGAACGGGTTCTGTGCTTGGGACAAGGCTTTGACATTGAACAGTCCAGTTTGAACGCGAAAAATCATGCTCAATCTGCGAAAGTATATCTTCGTCCGTTTCGGCGGATTCCCATTTCTGATAACACGCGCAGCGGTGATAAAATTCCGCCATTACAGCGGAAAAATCGCGGCTGCAAAAAGGCGGATCGGGAGGAAGAAGAGACGCGATTAATTCGCCGCAGTGCGGTATTTCTTCAAGTTCAGGTTTTTTTATATGGATGTTTTGATAATTTTTTTTCTCCGCGAACTTTACAATGAACGGCGGCGCGATACTTTTAACAACCGCTCTCCCGAACCTTGCAGATAAATCCATCCCGCGTAAACGAAAAAGCACCTGCGGATTCGCGTCAATCTCGCGCGCGATGATGTAATAAAGCGCCGCCATGTGCTTGCATGGATCGCCGTAATCCGGGCATGAGCATGAGCGTTTCATCTCGCGCCATTTTTCCGGGATTAGCTTTATGCCTTTTTCTTTTAACTTTTCAAGGAACGACTGCGGCAGTTCGCCTGACGCTATCTGAGCGAGAAGCAGATGATCTTTTTCGATTATCTGATAAACCTGCTCGGCTTCTTTCAGCGGCGGAAAACTGATTGAGACTTTGTAAAACGGATATGATTTACCTTCGACCTTCGCGGCTGCGCGGCCGTCTGCCAGTTCGAGTGAAAGAACCCTTCCAGCGTTGGCGTAACGCCTTCCGCGGTTGAGCCTTTCGCCCATCTGATAACTGTCTAGAACATTAATAAACCAGCGCCCCCAGGGTGTCGTTCCGTATAAATCCTTCATCGTATTAATTATACCCCGAAGGCGCGGTTGTAAAAACTATGCGCGGCTTAATTTCCGAATTTTTGTATGTACCCCATTACGAAAATTAACAAAATGAAAGCCGGAAGAATCCATACATAGAAAAATTTTCCGACAGCCGGGAAATTAATACCTGTGCCGGTATTTGCTTCTTTAATGAAATTGTCCCAGCCCCATCCCTTCTTGGAAACACAGAAGAGAATATAAACCACTATGCCAAGGGGAAGTATATTATTTGAAACAATAAAGTCTAAAAGACCAAGAACTCCGTCTCCGTCTCCCAGCGGTTGAAATGCCGACCAAATGTTCCAGCCAAGAGCGCACGGAAGAGCCAATACACATAACGCTATACAGTTTACAATGCAGGATTTCCTTCTGCTCCAGCCTTTGATGTCCATCGCGAATGACATAATATTTTCAAAAACCGCGACAGTAGTTGCAAGACCGGCGAATGTCATGAGAATAAAGAATAATCCGCCCCAAAGCTGGCTTCCGCCGGGCATTGTATTAAAAACAGGAGGCAGGGTAACAAATAAAAGACCCGCGCCGGCATTGGGGCTTACGTTAAACGCAAAACATGCCGGGAATACGACAAACCCTGCCATGATGGCGGAAACTGTATCCAAGCCGGTAACTGTGATAGCTTCGCCCATGAGCTTTCTGTCTTTTTCAATATAACTGCCGAAGATCGCCATACTGCCGATACCCAAGCTTAATGTAAAGGCCGCTTGAGCCAGCGCTTCGTATACAATTCTCCAGAATCCGAATTCCCTGAAGGCGTTAAGATTCGGTTTTAAGTAAAACGCTACACCCGCGCCCGCGCCCGGAAGAGTCAATGCCCTGATCATCAAAATGATAAGAATTATAAATAAGCCTATCATCATTGAATTGATTACTTTCTCTACGCTCTTTTGAAGGCCGCCGCCGACAATCGCAAAGCCGATAACGGTTATCGCGAGCATCCAGCCGACAGTGTTGGCGGGATTTGACAAGAACTGGCCGAATAACGGACCTGCCTCCGCGGCTGTTACGCCGACAAAGTCGCCTTTAAACATTTTAAAGGTATACCCCAGAATGAAACCGCAGATAGTCGTGTAGAACATCATGAGGATATAGTTNCCGCCCATTGCCGCCCATGAGAACAGGTTCCATTTTTGACCCTTTTTCTCCAGCACATGGAATGACCGGGCAACGCTCTTTTGGCTTGCCCTTCCTACGGCGAACTCCATTGTCATTACCGGCAGACCGAGAATCACTACAAATACCAGGTAAATAAGAACGAAAAGAGCTCCGCCGTACTCACCGGTAACCCAAGGGAAACGCCAAACGTTTCCCAACCCAATTGCGCATCCGGCTGATAGCAGGATGAATCCCAGACGGGACGAAAATTTGTCTCTACTCATGGTTACATAATACTAAAAATTTATATCTTAGCCAAGTGATGTCAATAAAGTCATGGTCAAGACAGGGGACTGAGGGGGATCGCAAAATATTTGCTAAGAGTCCGCTTCCGAGCCTGCTTCACAGTCTCTCCAGCGGGGAATCTTGCGGACGCGATAAACCGGTGTGATACGGACGCTTTGTATAATGTATTAATATTGAATTACAGAAGTGATTTTTCAAAGCATATTAGCGATGCCCGCACAGAGGCTAAAATTAGAATGTTATGGGATTCAATTTCGCTGCATCTTGCGAAAGAAAATTAAAAATTAATACCAGCCGTCAGGCGCTCCTTGCTGCACAGGCGTATTATTAACAAAGCGTCCGGATGCAATCTCGTATCCATAATGATCGCCGCTTACTCCGCTCAGATCGTTCAGCATGAAATATTTGTAACTGATATAATATGGTCCCATATCTCCTATTTCACTGCCGCCTGGAACCGGATCATCCCATGTAACATCAAAAAGTTTCCAGCCGCCATTCACGTAAACATGGTTCCAGCCGTGGCCGGAGCCGCTGACATATCTCACTTCAAATCCTGACGCACGTAAAAGAGCCGCGAAAAGATTGGAATAGCCTTCGCAGACCGCCAAGAAATGCCCGCCGGGGTACTGTGCGTCATTATTATGTCTTGTCCCCATTACTGTTAAGGCATCCTGCTTCCTTCGTGCGTTGGGATTANTANANCTCACCCTNTCGTAAACCGTGTTGGCAATGATGTAATCATGAATCGCTTTAATTTTAGCGGCGTTGTCAGTTAAACCGTACGTTAAATCCGAAGCGAGATTTGTTATTCTAAAGTCATCGCTTTGAACAAGATAAGATGGATAGATAAAACGTCTGTCAGGAGTTTCGCCGTCAACGCTTGTTCCGTCATTGCGCGTGTTTGTTACGGTGAAGGTGACAGGGTTTCCGTAAAAGGAACCTCCTGTGAAATCACCATCTGCTCCCAGTTGTGGTGAAAGCGTAATACTGCTCAACCCTGCAACAGTTACAGTATAACTGCCCGGTCCGAAACGCAGCCAAATTCGCTGCTTGAAATTATCCCTTACAAGGTAGTATGTTTCTAAACTTGTACCTGTTTTTACGACTTTTACATACGCGTAATTATATACGGCGCTGTTGTTTACAGTTCCTTCCAGTGTGAAGAAGCCGTCCGCGTTGAATACAGCCGCAGACGGGTACGTTACTGTAACTCCTCCGTTTGTTGTTAATGAACCTTCGGTTCCTGCATAGCCATTGTATGTTACGCCGGTTCCGGGATATGTATAGGGTAGACGCAGATAATTCGCAGGATGGACAGTAATATTTCTTGTTGCGCTCTTGCCGTCTTGTGTTACAGTCACATGTGTTTTTCCCGTTGTTGACGGAGTAAACAATCCTGTAGCGGAATTTACTCCCGCTGAAAACACAAACCCTGAAGCGTTTTCCCGTATAGTACCGTCTTTGCGAAGCGCTTCCGCGCGGAATTGTATTTTTTCATTATCAGGCGCGCCGACATAAGTGTTTAAATTTCCACGCGGGTACAGTACAACAGAAGCAGTAGCGTCTTCAACAAAGCTGATATTATCAAGGCGGATAGTGTTTGTAATGTCGCCTGTATTTTGACTGTTAGTTTTCTTTACTAAAACAAACTCTATTTTATTTGTACCTGCGTTTACGATGACTGTCTCCGATCTCCATGATCCTCTGAGACCCGCAAAGGAAGTAATTTCATTATCGTTTATTTTTAAAACTAAATTTCCAAAATCGCCGTTTAAATCTGTTTTAATTAAAAAAGACAAAGCCATCGGTACGGGCGAAATAACAGTTTTTGTTATTGATGATGTCGATCCTCCCGTTGTATTTGCTGCGTTAAATACGATTACTTTGCCGCGTTCAGCATCGTCATCAACAATATCCGCTAGCGGAATCCCTGTGTTGTTACGCGAAGTTTCCCATCCGTTTAAAGTGCCGTCATTAAAATCGTCTATAAATTCTGAATCGGATAAATCAATGTTATACGATAGATTAAGATAGTAATTGCTGACATCTCCGACATGGGCGTAAATACCGGCATAGTATGAGATAAATTGCTCGGAATATAATTCCAGTTCAAAATTTTCATTTTCGTTAATTTGATAATATTCATGAATTGTTCCATCAGTTTTAAATAAAATAATATCAGGCAAGTGGCCTGTGACTGTCAATGTTAACTTATATTCCACATCTGCATACAAATCAATTTTGTAAAACTTCATTTCGCCGTGTGTAAGGCTGCCGCTGTTTGAAGGAGAAACCGGAACCGGGAAAAACATGACAGATTTTGATTGCCAATCAACGGCGGTGACAGCGGTGCTGTTATAACCAACCGTTATTGGTGTATCAGTGCTATCCAGAAGCTCAATTCTTAAACTGTTTGCCGCGTAAACACCTGCCTTTAAATCTGTAAATGTTCCCGACCAGACATTGATCGGTAAACCGTTATATTCATATGTACTAGGAGTTTCGTCGCCTAGATCAATATCCATCGTATCAAATGTAGTAAAGGAAG
>WQRT01000139.1 GCA_009786625.1 Treponema sp. | reverse complement strand
GGTTCCGGAAAAACTTTTACGATGGCGAAGATTATCGAAAAAGCGCAGATGCCGACGCTGGTTGTCAGTCACAATAAAACTCTTGCCGCTCAGCTTTACCGCGAGTTTAAAAGTTTTTTTCCGCATAACGCGGTTGAATATTTTGTTTCATACTATGATTACTATCAGCCCGAAGCCTATGTCGCAAGCCGCGATCTCTACATCGAAAAAGATGCGTCGATAAACGCGGAGATTGAACGTATGAGGCTTTCCGCGGCGAGAAGCATGATGGAACGTGAGGACGTGATCATCATCGCGACTGTTTCTTGCATCTACGGCATGGTAACTCCCGATGTATATAAAAAAATGACCGCCACTTTTTCAAGGGGCGAAACTGTCGATGTTGATTCATTGATCCGCCGATTTGTGGAATTGCAATACGAACGTAATGACGCAGTTCTTGAGCGCGGACGTTTCCGCAGAAGGGGCGACACGCTTGAAATATACCCCGCTTATATGGAAGAAGCTTACCGCGTCGATCTTGATTGGGATAAAGTCGAGCGCATACGCCGCTTTAATCCTGTGTCAGGTGAAATGCTCGAAGACCTTGACCGCGCTCTTATCTATCCCGCGAAACAATTCGTCATGCCGGGCAGTATGATAGAAAACGCGATGGGCGCGATACGTCAGGAGTTAAAAGATCGATTGGAATATTACAAGAATAACGGAAAAATAATCGAAGCCGAGCGGTTGAAAACCCGCGTTGAATACGACATCGAAATGTTAACTGAAATGGGTTATTGCCCCGGAATCGAAAACTACTCCGCTCTTCTCGCTGGACGCAAACCCGGCGAATCGCCTGACACGCTTGTTGATTATCTTCCGAAAAGGCACCTAACGTTCATTGACGAAAGCCATGTAACGCTGCCGCAGTTAGGCGCAATGTATGCCGGGGATCGCAGCCGCAAGCAGAGCCTTGTCGATTACGGCTTCCGCCTGCCGTGCGCTCTTGATAACCGCCCTCTCCGCTATGATGAATTTGCCGATCGTCTTGATAAAACAATTTTTGTGTCAGCCACTCCCGGCAAGACCGAGGTCGAGCAGTCATCGCGCGTTGTGCAGCAGCTAATCCGCCCCACAGGTCTTTTGGATCCGGAGATCGAAGTGCGTCCGAGCGAAGGACAGATGGAAGACATTTACGGCGAAGTTCAAAAACGAATAAAAGCGAAAGAGCGGTCCCTCATTCTTACACTCACAAAAAAAATGGCTGAAGATCTTACCGATTTCCTTTCAGGTCTTGGTTTAAAAGTGCGCTACATTCACAGCGAAGTGGAAACGATTGAACGCGTGGAAATTCTTACGCAGCTTCGTCAGGGTGAGTTTGACATACTGGTTGGTATCAATCTGTTACGCGAAGGAATAGACCTTCCCGAAGTTTCGTTTATCGCGATTCTTGACGCTGATAAAATCGGTTTTTTGCGTTCGCTCACAAGCCTTGTGCAGATAATCGGGCGCGCTGCGCGTAACGCCGCGGGCAAGGTAATAATGTACGCCGACAGAATGAGCGATGCGATGGAAAAAGCAATCGCGGAGACTAACCGCCGCCGCGAAATCCAGCTTGCGTATAACAAAAAACACGGCATCACGCCGGCGACTGTAAAGAAGGCAATCTCGGAAATTTTAACGCGCCATATTGAAGAAGCAGACAACGCGGCTGGAAAAACAATCGAGGTGCTAAAAAATTCCTACAATGTATTGATCCCCGCGCAGCGAAAGCAGCTTATTAAAGTGCTGGAAGGCGAAATGCTTGAACACGCAAAAAATCTTGAGTTTGAAGAAGCGGCGGCGATTAGGGATGAGATTGCGCGGATAAAAGAGAATGAATTGTAAATGATCAGCTTTACTGCTGTTTCTTTCTTAGCTCGTATTTCTGGAACCCGTGTCCTTTAAAGTCCACATTATATTCAGCGGCACGGGCGCAATAGACGATCTCATCAATGGCGCCATACAGGTTTAGTATGATAAGGAAAACAACAGACCACCAGGGAACGCCGCGAATAAATGCCCAGAACCCCACTCCAATGTAACAGCCGGCGGCAAAGGCCTTTTGCGGGTAGGAGTGAAGCATATTGGCAATGCCAAAAAACTTTTTAGCGTAAAGATTCATGCTTAACTTGTTGGCTGAACAGAAGATCAACAGGCCGATATAAATCCATGTTTGAATCTCTGTAAGATTGTCTTTCGCGAATACAACAAAGACAATCGCCGCGCCGATTACGAGCAGTACCGTGTCGCTGAATGCGTCGAGAAAAGCGCCAAAATCGCTTTTTACGTTAAGTTTTCTGGCAAGAATACCGTCTATTGCGTCAGTCGCAACCAGAAAGAGATACACGAGCAGCCAGATCCATGGTACCGCCTTGAAGGGCCCTATATCCTTCTCAAAATCTAAAAGGAAGAAAAGCGAAAAGGCGCCAAACAGGCGGGTAAGCGTAGCAATATTTGGCAGGAATCTTATAAAACCGGCCGCTTTATTGTTTTCCATAAATATATCCCCTTTGTATATTAAAAAACTGCTTTAACAGCATAATATATCATCATTGCGCTGATTACAAGTTTAGCTCCCGTACCAACGATAAAGGCGAGAAACGCGCCTAACGCAGCTTTAATGGGGCTGGATTTTAAAGCATTACCTGCGTTCGGCGTAACTGACCCGGCGTTATCTGCATTACCGGTTTGATCCGGAACAATATCAACTAACACGTTCTTGTTATCGCGTTTCTCTTTTAGTTTGCCGTTTATGAGTTCTCCGGCGAACGCGCCCAGAAAAGGTCCTGCCAGAATTCCAACAGGAGCGAAAAAAATCATGCCGATAACAAGACCTATTATCGATCCTGTTACCGCCAATTTAGAGCCGCCGAATTTCTTTGTCATTACCGCGGGAAGAATATTGTCCATTATCGTTACGATAATTGTTATCGCCGCCCATACCCACAGGAATGTGCTGCTGAAACCGCCGAAGCCGCTTCTTTGAAGCAGCAAAAGCCCGATGCAGCTTAACGGCGGCCCCGGCAGCGCCGGAATTACCGAACCTAAAAATCCTACCGCGAGAAAAATAAAAGCGGTTACGGCAAGCGCAATTTCCATCGGATTACGCTTCCAGAATTAGAAGNGTTTTTGGATCCAGCTTCATTGCCATTGACTGATCCGCAATCCCGGAAATGANAGAACCNCTGTCTTTGGAGATTGAAAGTTCAACATGATCCGGTTTGGGGTTAAGAACGATCACGACATCAATTTGATCGGCGAAAGAGCCAATCACTACGGGAATATTTTCTTTGTCATATTGAGCGCCGGTGTTGGCGGCGTAAGGCTCGCTGTCTTTCACGGAGCAGCTATACCAAACGCAGAGACCAAGTTCTGTCGCGAAATTTTTCACGTTCATGATGCTTTCTCTTGTTGTTTGTGAAAAATCAAAACCGTCAATAATTATCGAGTCCGCCCGGAAGCCGCCTTCGATTATCATGGCGCGGAGACTTCTNATGATTTGTTCTATCGTGACGCCGTCCGGNTTAAAATTCATCTGCACGCGGTTTTTTACAAGTTCATTTTTTATCTCGGCNGCGTTTTCAAGATTTTTTTTACTTATCAATTCGTTAAAAATATCATCGTACCACATCGGTACATACTGGGTNTGCTGTCCTAATAAACTGGCGCGCGCGAAAGANACATGNATAACTTTTTTCCCCTGCATTAATTTATCAAGTGCAAGTTGAACAAGAACGGAAGTTTTTCCAACGCCGTTAGGTGAAGCGATAATCCCGATTTCGCCGGGCTTTAGCCCTCCGTTGATTGATTGTTCAAAAATACGTATCGGGCTTCGTTGAATTAATTCACTTAAAACCATTTTTAATCCTCCTGCTTTCCTATCTCTTTTTTTCTCCGGAACTTCGTTCCGATGCCGCTTTAATCAGCGCTTCGGAAATGCTCTGCGGAACCTTTACGTATTTTTCAAACTCCATTGTAAACTCCGCCTTACCCTGAGTGAGCGAGCGCAATGTTGTGGAGTACCCGAACATTTCACTCAGCGGAACTTCGGCTTCCACGCGGGAAAAATGCCCGTCTTCGACCGACGACGCTATTATACCACGTCTTTGATTGATCGACGCGAAAATATTCCCCTGAAACTCTGTCGGTCCTTCCACTGACACTTTCATGATCGGCTCTAAGATGCACGGCTTTGCTTTGTTGTACGCTTCGCGGAAAGCGCCGATCGCCGCGGACTGGAAAGCGATGTCCGATGAATCGACAGGATGACTCTGCCCGTCATTGATTACGCAGCGGATATTGACGATCGGGAACCCAATCAAACTGCCTTTTTTAACCGCTTCTTTAAATCCCTTGTCGCAGCTTGGAACATACTCTGTCGGAATCGCGCCGCCTTTGATCATATCGACAAACTCGTAATCGCCCTCTGTAAACGGTTCCATGTACCCCGCAACGCGCCCGAACTGTCCCGCGCCGCCTGTCTGCTTTTTATGCGTGTAATTAAACTCAGCCTTCTGCGTGATCGCCTCGCGGTACGCAACCTGCGGCATTCCCGTCTCTACTTCGCATTTATACTCGCGGCGCATGCGCTCGATGTAAACTTCAAGATGAAGCTCTCCCATTCCCTTGATGATTGTCTGGTTCGATTCCGAATCGACATAAGTTTGAAATGTCGGGTCTTCTTTTGTAAAACGATTCAAGGCTTTTCCCATCTGGTCGGCGCTTTTTTTATCTTTCGGCATGACAGCTAACGAAATAACGGGAGCCGGCACAAACATCGATGTCATCGCGTAATTCAATCCGCCGCCGCAGAAAGTATCTCCGCTTGCGCACTCAATCCCGAAAAGCGCGACAATGTCGCCGGGAGCTCCTTCGTTAATGTCTTCCATGCTGTCGGCATGCATTCTTACCAAACGCCCGACCTTAAATTTTTTCCGCGCCCGCGTGTTTACAAGCTCTTCGCCTTTTTTAATTTTGCCCTGATACACGCGCACATAAGTCAACTGACCGTACTGTCCGTCTTCGAGTTTAAAACCAAGCGCGACAGTCGGGCTTAATTCATCGGCGCTAAGCTCTTTTTTTTCTTCGNTATTATCAAGATCGAGCGCGAAATTTTTNACTTCCGTNGGATTGGGAAGGTAGTGCGTCACTCCGTCAAGAAGCGGCTGAATCCCCTTAAACTTGTAAGCGGAGCCAAGCATTACNGGAACAAATTGTTCCGATAAAGTCCCGCTGCGGATTGCCGCGTAGATCATTTCCTGCGGAATCTCTTCGCCGCCGATAAATTTTTCCGCAAGCTCGTCGGAAAACATAGAAACAGCATCGAGCATCTCCTCGCGGTATTTTTCCGCGTCGGCTTTCAAGTGCGGAGGAATCTCCGCATGGCGAAGCGTCTCGCCCTGATCGCCGTCAAAGTAAACAGCTTTCATTGTCACTAGATCGATAACTCCCTCGTGCTTGTCCTCAAGACCGATGGGAATTTGAATCATCACGGCGTTAAGCCCGAGTTTTTCGCGTAACTGAAGGCGCACCTTGAACGGATTCGCGCCTGTGCGGTCGCACTTGTTCACAAAAGCGATACGCGGAACATTGTAGCGTTTAAGCTGGCGATCTACAGTGATGGACTGCGACTGAACGCCGCCGACCGCGCAAAGCACCAAAATCGCGCCGTCAAGCACACGGAGGGATCGCTCAACCTCGATTGTGAAATCAACATGCCCCGGCGTGTCGATTACGTTAATTACATGATCTTTCCATGTTACCTGCGTCGCCGCGGATTGAATTGTAATTCCGCGTTCCCTTTCAAGTTCCATATGATCCATTGTCGCGCCGACACCGTCCTTTCCGCGGACTTCGTGAATGGCGTGAATTTTTTTGCTGTAAAACAGAATGCGTTCGGACAGGGTTGTTTTCCCCGAGTCGATGTGTGCGCTGATTCCGATGTTACGCATTTTGCGGATTGCATCCGTGCGAATTGCATTCGTTTGGACTGCACCCGAGATGTCATTACTCATTATTAAATACTCCTTAATTTGCGCATTAAATGCTTATGTGAGGTAAAAGATAACAATATTTGTTAAGATGTGCAAGGGTTACGTTTTACTATAATGTGTATTCTTTCCCTCTCCATTAACTCGAATAACACCCATATTTATNAGATGACGTATTATCCGCACGGCTTTCGCTTGTGAAACAGACAGAACATCTTCAATATCNTTTCTGGTAATCGCGCTCTGCTTTTCAAACATTGATATTACTTTTTCCTCGTTTTCCAAAAATTTTATTTTTTCATCATCATTACCAGCAGTGTTTCTGTTCGGCAGAATAATTTTAAACGCATTACCTGTAACTTGTATTTCTGGTTTTGCCGGACTGCCTGAATAACTGCGCATAATTTTTGGAATTCCTACGCCGTAAGCTTCTATCAAGTGAAGCCGGTAAAATACATTGGCGAGATTCTCATTCCGGGGTACAGAAAGTCCAAGCAAAATATCTTCAAGAAAAACACCTTTCGGTAAACCGCCGATCGAAATAAATTCGATACGATTGTCAAAAATACTGACAAGAATACTGCTCGAAAATGAGTAATCACGGTGAACCAGAGAGTTTAACAACGCTTCTCTCAAGGAGTCCTCGGGATAATCACGGATATCCGTACGGGTAAGCCCTTTTATTTCCGCCCGTATACTGTTATGTATATCAAGATATTCGTAAATATCCCATAACTGTTTTAAAAGAGAGCCTGAAAATTCACGGCGGTCTTTAAACAATTCCTTATCAAGTCCTTCGAATACAGCCAGCTTGACTGTATGTACTGATTGATCTGAAAGTAGTAACCCCAAATTTGTGTAAACACCATCAACAGTCTGCAAATGAAGCGTCTTCTGCTGATTCTGGTTAAAAGGAAGATTTTCCATTTGAAAATATTTCTCGGCTTCGTTAAATGTTAATTCCTGGTTAAGAGATCGTGTCTCTTCATATTTTTCCCCATCTGTCTCCTTAATCATCTTGAGTATGGCGGTTTCTGTCGCGGGAACTGACGATGCTCCCTGACGAATATAAACCCCTTCAGGCCGGATCCCTTTACCTGCCAAATAATACGGGCAGGCAGTACCTCTTTGAACATTTATTATAATAATTTGACTTTCTCCTGCCTTTTCAACTCTGCAATCCACAAACAATGTAAGATCCGGTTTAACGGCGGAACGTACGGCATTAGTTACTTTAAGTAATGTTTCATCAGGATTATTTATTCCTGCTATCGTTTTATCATCATTGACACCGATAAAAAGCGTACCGCCTGCCGTATTGGCAAAGGCAATGATAGATTTTTTAATTTCTTCGGTATATTCACGTTTGAATTCTATTGTCAGGTTCTCACCAGTTTCTATAAGATTCATGTCAAATGGCATTTATCATATTTCCTTTCTAATCAATTCTAATCAATTCTAATCATTCTTGTCAAG
>WQRT01000138.1 GCA_009786625.1 Treponema sp. | reverse complement strand
GCTTCATTACATCAGCCGTCAAACGGCAATGCGTTAGGTGACGATGATGCCTCAGGCAATCAAGCTGATCCTCTGCTGCGGCATCCCGGCGATTTTGCCGATGTCCGCGGACAGGAGATTTACAAACGCGCGCTTGAGATCGCCGCAGCCGGTGGACATAATGTGCTTGCCTTCGGTCCGCCGGGCGCGGGAAAAACGATGCTCGCAAGAAGGCTTCCATCAATTATGGCGCCTCTTACTTCCGAAGAAGCTGTCGAAGTTACGCGCCTTTACAGTCTTGCAGGCCCTTATCAGGATGATAAAACAAACCGGTACATCGACCGCTTGATCACAAAAGCACCGTTTCGTTCCCCGCATCATTCGGCGAGCGCTCAGGGGATTCTCGGCGGCGGGCGAATTCCGCGCCCGGGAGAAATCAGCCTTGCCCACTTCGGCGTGCTTTTTCTTGACGAAGCGCCGGAGTTCAGGATAAACGTCCTTCAGGCGTTACGCGAACCTCTCGAAGACAGAGTGATAAGCATAGTAAGAGCCGAAGGTTTAATTCACCTGCCCGCCGAATTCCAGTTAGTAATGACAGCTAACGCGTGTCCCTGCGGCCGCCTTGGAATAAGCGAAATGGGAGGATGCGATCAAATCGATATTAATCAAAGCGGATCAGGCGCGGCATGTTCCTGCTTTTGTTCGCCGGAAGAAATAAACCGGTACTGGCGGAAATTCGGCGGCGCGTTACTTGATCGTGTAGAGATAAGAACGGCTGTCCATCCGCCGAAAATTGATCAAATGAGCGGGCAGTACACAGAAGAAAAAAGCGAAACAATCGCGCGCCGCGTAACGGAGGCGGTTGAAATTCAAAAACGCCGCTTTAAGGGAACAAACATACGGCGTAACGCGCTTCTCCCGGCAAGCGGCGCCGCTGGTATGTGCCGGATGCACGAAAAAGCGGAAAACGCGTTTCATACCGCCGTTTCAAAACTTGGGCTTTCCGGCAGAGCGTACCATGGAATTTTGCGGGTAGCCAGAACCATCGCCGATCTTGACGGTAAAGATATTATCGATACTGTACATATTCTTGAAGCTGTTCAGCACAGGCGTTTGGGAGATGATCCATGGGATATTATCGGTTAAGTTCAGGTATCGCTTCCAGAACATCCTCGCTGATCTTCCTGTTCTTGCCGGAGTAACCAAGCGCGCGGTCGGGGCTGAACTTGCCGTGAAAATCGCTGCCCTCTGTGATGTATAAACCGAGAGATTTACCCAGCGCCTCAAAGCGGCGCGAAGAGCTATTTTTCGCGATGGGATGCCATGCCTCAATCCCCATAAGCCCCATCTCTTTCAATTTTTTTATGAGGACAGGAAGCCGTCCCCATGACATATAAAGTGAAGCCGGATGTGCGAGAACCGGAATTCCGCCGGAATTCCGTATAATAACGGCGGCTTCATCAAAATAAAGCCCTTCTTTCGGCACATACAACGGCTTTCCAACGCTCAAATAACGGGCAAAAGCGGCTTTTACATCTTTTACAATCCTGTGTCTCGTTAAAAACGCTGCAAAATGAGGCCGCCCGAGAGAATGACCGCCGGAAAGCGCGGTAAGTTCCTTTTTAACATCCTCCCTGCCGCCATTTTCCCATTCTTTTACGGATAAACCCGGGGAAATCAAGCTTAACTCAAACATTCTGTCAAGCATTTCATTATTTCTGATCTCCCTGCGGCGGAAAAGCTTATCAACCGCTGATAAAAAATCAACACTGGGCGAATGAATCCCAAGCCCGAGCAGATGAAACTCTCCGCCCAGACCAAGCCCCGGAATACCGTACACGCTTTTTCTTGTCCAGTTAATATTTACTTCAATTCCCGGAATAAAGCGGAAGCTTTCATTATTTTCCAGTGATTTTACAGCGTTTTTCGCGCTTTCAAGGCCGTTTATAGTATCGTGATCGGTAAGGGCGATGGCGGTAAGGCCGCGGTTTGCCGCCTCTTTTATAAGCATTTCCGGAGCCAGCTCTCCGTCCGAGATGTTGGAGTGTGTATGCATATCGATCATCCGGGAATATTGTAGCAAATAATTGCCGATTTATACATATTGTTCCGATAATAATACGAGAAGCTCTCATTAACATTGATTTTTTGAGTGTTTATTAATAGAATATTAATATACAGAGTTTTTGGAATAAGGACGGTCTTTAAGTGTCTGAATACGCCTTGGAAAACGGGGTCATTGTCTCTCCGGGTAAGAAAGCGCACAACGGTGTTTTAGGAATAAAAGGAGGGAAAATAATATCTCTTTCAAGTACCGGCGGTAAAAACGCCGGGAGTAAAGATACCGGGTGCAAAATAAACATCAATTTGAATGAGAAATCTTATGTATACCCTTCCCTGATTAACACCCATGATCATTTGCAGGGGAATTACCGTCCACCTGTAGGCCCCAAAAAAGGCAGTTTCTACCTGACATGGCTTCCCTGGGATAAGGATTTAAAAGCGTCAAAGACATTTGAGGAACGTTCCAACTTAAGCAGAGAGGATCTTTACGCTCTTTCCGGCTACAAATGCCTTTTTTCCGGCGTAACAACAGTAAACGATCATTTTCCGCATCAACTTAACAGTCAAATTTTACCGACCCTGCCGATCAGGGCTATCGAGGAATACTGCCTTTCCCACGAAGCGACTTCATACGATCTAAAATGGGGCGATGGAACGGAAATTGAACACAAACGCGCCATAGAAAATAACTGGCCTTATATAACGCATCTGTCCGAAGGTTTTGATTACGAAGCTATGCGGAGCTTAAATGCGCTTGAAGAACAAAAGATACTTAACAGCCACTGTCTTTTCATTCACTGTATTGCTTTCAGCGATGAAGATATTCAAAAGGCAGCCAAAGCCGGAGCCAGCGTCTCGTGGTGCGGTTTTTCTAATATGTTTATGTTTAACGTTACGTGCAAGATCCGGAAAATGATCAAGGCGGGAATAAATGTAACGATAGGAACAGACTCCTCGGCGACAGGCTCGGCTAATCTTCTCGCGGAAATGAAATATGACAGGGAACTGTACCGCAGGTTATACGGGGAAGATCTTCCGGCAAAAAAAATCTTCGAGATGGTCACGATAAATTCGGCGAAAGCGTTCAGGATGCAGGACAGGATCGGCGCTCTTGAAGAAGGTCTGTTAGGTGACATTCTTGTTTTAAAAGCAAAGAATGATGATCCGTACGATAACCTTGTAGACGCAGATATGAACGATATAGAACTTTTAACTCTTGCCGGTAAACCAATCTACGGAGAACTGCGGTTCCTCGATATTTTTAACGGTAAACTTCCGGAAGGTTATACGCAGATAAAAGCGGGCGGCAGGAAAATGTTTGTCAAAGGCGATCCGGCTGATCTTTACAATGAGGTCAGAAGGAAAGTAGGTCTTAAAAAGAAACTTGATTATCTTCCGTTTGAACCGGAACAATTATGGACTGATCAACCTGCTGATAACTCCGCACAGGAAGGAAAATAATGCCAAAACCAGCTCAATACCGTACAGGTTCCATTATATATTTCCAAGGTGATCCCGCGGAAAAAATATTTATTCTGCAAACCGGAAAGGTAAACTTAGGTTATCAGGACATCGAATCGGGAGCCGAAGTCAGAGACGCAGTGCAGCCCGGAGAATTTTTCGGAGTTAAATCGGCGCTTGGACGTTACACAAGAGAAGAAAACGCAGTCGCCCTTACAGATGCCACTGTTATGGTTTTTACCGTACCTGAGTTTGAAGCTGTAGCGATGGCAAACTCGCGCATAATCATGAAGATGTTAAAAGTATTTTCCAACCAGATGAGGCGCGTTCATAAACAGGTTTCCAAAGTAATGGCAAAAGATGAACAGGAACCTGCCGATGGGCTTTTTCAGGTAGGAGAATTTTACTTAAAAAATAAACGTTATGCGCAAGCAAAACATGTATTCAGCCGTTATCTGACATTTTACCCGTCCGGTAAAAACGCGATTCAAGCGTCAAAGAATCTGGAAATAGCGGAAGCCTCGCTGACACGCTACGGAGACGGTAAAAGCGCCGGCGCGGGCGGCCCCTCTCTTTCAGCTTCGCTAGATTCAGGTGAAACGTCAAAGGCTTTCAGCGCCGCCGTAAGCCTTGTCTCGCAGGGGAAATATCAAGACGCGTTCATGGCGTTTAAGAAAATCGTGGACGCGAACGCCAGCCCGGATTGGACAGCGAAAGCGTCTTTTGAAATCGGCAGGTGCATGTTCCTTCTTGAAAAGCACGAAGAATGTATAAAATATTATACTAATATGCTTACAAAGCATCCAAAACATCCTGACCTTAAAGAGACAATGTATATAATGGGACAATGCAATGAAAAAATAGGCAGAACAGATCAGGCTGCCGCTTTCTACAAGAAGATACTTTCCCTTGGCGGCGCCGCTGATGACACGGCGATTATTAAAGCAAAACGAGCGTTAAGCCTGCTTGGCGCCCAGGGAGCGTGATATGGCAATGGACATGGCGGCATTCGGCCGTTTCTCCCGGACATTCCAAAAAGGCGAAATTATTTTTTCCGAATTTGAGCTGGGGGACACCTTCTATTTGATACAGTCAGGCAGGGTACAACTTTTAAAACTGGTCGGAGATATTGAACGCACTCTGGATATTCTGCAGCCGTCCGAGATGTTCGGCGAAATGGCGATCCTTGAAAACTCGCCGCGGTCTGCCACAGCCATCGCGCTTGACGAAGTTAAAACGCTTGAGTTCAATTCNCAAAACTTTGAAATACTTCTTTTGGGCAATCCGCAGATTGCGCTTAAACTGTTAAAAATGTTCTGCAAACGTATATACGATTCTAAAAGACGTTTCATGATCCTTACATTGCAGGAACCGCAGGCGAAAATCGCGGACGTTTTTTTAATGTTAGACGAAACACAGCCGGACATTGACAAAACGAGCGAAAGAAGGGAATTTAAAACAACAGTCGAAGGCGTAGCTCACTGGGCGGGGATGAGCGTAAACGAAGTCAGGGATATACTCGGGCACTTTGTAAATCAAAGACGCATAGAAATTTTCCCAGACAGAATTACAGTAAAGAATATCAATGATTTTTCCCGTTTTGTAAGTTCCAGGCGCAACAATTTAAGAGCCACTTAACTTGGACAGTAAAAAGCTGATAGTAATTTCCGATACTCATGGAGGCGTGGGCATATTAAAGCGCGTCCTTACATGGGCAAAAGAGCGGACTCCGCCGCATGACACGATCCTCGCCGCCGTGTTTCTCGGTGACGGCATTTCCGATTTAAAACAAGCGGCGGACGCGTCAGGCTTTGACAGCACATGGATCATTGTAAACGGAAACAACGATTACAATTACTCGCTGCCCGAAACCGCCGTCTTTGATTTTGCAGATAACACATTTTTCGCGTGTCACGGCCACCGCCACAGTTTATACGGCGGCTACCATACCCTCGCCGCGTCGGCAAAAAACGCAGGAGCCAATTTCGCGTTATTTGGACACGCCCATGTGCCGGTATATAAAATTTTAGACGGCATTACACTGATAAATCCGGGAAGCGCCGCGCGCCCGCGCAGCAAAATCGGAGCGACATTCGCTGTGCTCACTTTTACCGACAACAAACTGTTTGAAGTCGAGTTCTTCGGCATTGACGCAAAAGGCGGGATTAAAGGTGGAATCGAGGTTAATTAGCTACGCCTACGCCCCATGCCGCCTGTGCCCCCGCAACTGCGCCGTTGACCGGCTTGCCGGAGAAAAAGGCTATTGCGGCGAAACGAGCGATCTTAGAATCGCCGCGGCTGTAATCCACAAGGGAGAAGAGCCGCCCATTACCGGAACAGGCGGATCAGGCACTATTTTTGTAAGCGGCTGCAATCTGGGCTGCAATTTCTGTCAGAATTATCAGGTTTCGCAGGGAAGCGCGTCTTTGGGTAAAACGGTTTCACCTCAGGAATTCACGCAAATATGCGAAGCGTTACGTGGCAGAGGAGCGGAAAATATCAACATCGTAACGGGAAGCCACGCGATTCCAGCGCTCGCCGAATGTTTTACCGTTATGCGCAAATCGGGGACACAAATACCCGTCTTGTGGAATTCATCCGCGTATGAGACAACAGAAGCTCTGGAATTATTAAAAGATCATGTTGATATATATCTTCCGGATTTAAAAACTCTGGACAGTGAAATAGCGGGAAAATTTTTTAACGCGCCGGATTATCCTTCGGCCGCCTGCGCGGCGATACTTAAAATGATCGGTATGGCAAATAAAAAAAATCCTGGAAAATCACGCGATAATGTAATTGTGCGCCATCTTGTCCTGCCCGGTTATCTTGAGTCCACTAAATCCGTAATAAAATGGTTTGCAGATAACGCAAAAGATCACGCGCAGCTTTCGTTAATGACGCAGTACACGCCCATACCGGGAGTAAAAGGACCGATGCCGGATAAATATTTACAAGAAGATGAATACAGAACTGTCATTGACTGGCTTGATGAATTTGAAATTGAAGAAGGTTTCTGTCAGGAGCTTGTCACCGGCAGCGACTGGCTGCCGGATTTCAAGCACGCCAATCCGTTTCCGTCGGAATTATCGATTCCGGTTTGGCATTGCTAAAATTCCGGGAACATGGTCCCCGGAATATATTTTACCAGCCTATCTTTAAACCAAGATTAATGCCGAGTCCGGCGGCAGCCCAGCTTGCCAGAAAGTCCGGAGACCTTAAGCTGGCGCCAAGATTTAATTCTATCGCTCTGAGGTTTAACGCGATATCAATGCTGTTAACCCACAACCGATCCAGATAATTGACCCCGGCGGAAACCCTTAACAGATTCGCGAGATTAAGGCAGGCATTAATGCCGCCTTCAAAAGCAAACACATCCGAATAAAGATGGTTAACCGAAAAACCTACTACAGGATTTATGGTAAGAAGACGGCTGCCTAAAAGCGGGCGCCAATTTAACCACGCAAGCATCTTAAACGGACGATCAAGGGCTTGCGAAGCATTACCGTATTCTGTGTCAGGATCAAGGTTGCCAAACTCTTTCATAAGATCTTCGATCTCATCAAAAATGTTAAAATCATATTTTTCAACACCGCCTGATACCAGCATATAATCGGTTAATGTGGAAGCGATAATCGGAATATTTATAAAATCTAACCCGACATCCATATCAAGAAACGGCAGTACATCAGTTATTCCTATCGCCCTGGAAAGAGGATATTCCAGTCCGACGCTGACATCGAAACCGGGTGTTCCTGTAAGACAAAAATTACCGTCTTTGAATTTTTCCATGGAAAACGGCGTATAAACATACATATCATATCCAAGAACTATTGTGGATGTACCGTTAGAATTGTTGGCAAGCGTATATGTTATGTTTCCGGGAGTCGCGTAAGCCGCGGCATAAAAAATTGAAGGACTGACTTTAAGTTTAAATCTTTCTATATGAAAAAACGTGTTAATTGACGCGGAAGCAAACACAGCTCCGCTCACGTCCGATTTCTCTCCGCTGACAACGTTAAATGAAAGCATCTCGCCTGAAAGATTTAATATTCCATACGCGTCAACAGCGGTGGAAAGGCCGAAACCCCAT
>WQRT01000137.1 GCA_009786625.1 Treponema sp. | reverse complement strand
GCGGCGCACTCCCCGTTTGAAAGAACAACCGCTCTTGCCGTGTATTCAAGCATAAGATGCATATCATGCGTTATTAGTATAAGAGAGATATTGAATTCCCGTTTTAAACCAAAGAGGAATTCCATGAACTCGGTATAAGCTCTAAAATCCTGTCCTGCCGTAGGTTCATCTAGGATTATCAACGCCGGTTTTAATACAAGAATCGATGCGATTGTCAGACGCTTTTTCTGTCCGTAACTTAACGCGCTTACAGGCCAGTTTCTGAATGGATAAAGGCCGCAAGTCTTAAGCGCGTCCATTACTTTCTCTTTTATTTCATTTTCAGCGGTTCCCCTTGTTCTTAAGCCGAACGCGGTTTCGTCAAAAATCATTGGAAAGGAAATCATCTGATTTGGATTTTGCATAACATAACCGATTTTTTCCGCTCTTTGCATAATGGAAAGCTTCGATAAATCTTTTCCATCATAAAAGATCGATCCTGAATCAGGTTTTACAAAACCGCAGATACACTTTGCCATAGTTGATTTTCCCGATCCGTTTCTTCCGACAAGGGCGATGCACTCACCTGCGGACACGGAAAATGATACGCCTTTTAAGGCTTCTTCCCCTTCTTCCGAATACCTGAACCGTACATCCTTCACATCAAGCATTTTTTTAGCGGCATCCGCGATGTCATTTTGGGTTATCACATTTTTATCTAATTCATTATCCCATTTTACTAGCGGCGTTAAATCGCAGGATAGTGTATCAATATGTTGAGCTTGAGTTGACTCATTAATATTTATTTTTGAATATTTTAAAGCGCTAATATACAATGGTTCCCGTATTCCGGTTTCCCTTAGAAGGTTAGACGCGAGAAGTTCCTGCGGTTTCATATCGCAGATGATGCGGCCTTTATCCATCATTATTACGCGATCTACAGGACTGTGAAGCGTGTCTTCAAGGCGGTGTTCAATAATTATAATCGTTTTCCCGGTTTTTTTATGAAGAACGTCGATAAGCTCAACCGCGTCCTTTCCGGCAGCGGGATCAAGGTTCGCAAGCGGCTCGTCGAACAGCAGAATATCCACATCGTCAACAAGAACGCCCGCCATTGATATACGCTGTTTCTGTCCGCCTGAAAGATCCTGAGGGCTTTTACGCAAATGATCCGCCATATCGACAAGAAGAGCTGTCTCTTTAACGCGCCTGTGCATTTCACCTAACGGAACGCAGTCGTTTTCAAGCGCGAACGCGATATCCTCGGCGGCGCTCAATCCCACAAACTGCCCGTCGGTGTCCTGCAAAACCGTTCCAGCCGTTTTTGAGATTTCAAAAATATCAAGTTCTTTTGAATTTCTGCTTGATAAAAAAAGATCGCCTGAACTTTCGCCGCTGTAAGCGTGGGGGATAATTCCGTTTATGCAATGTATGAGGGTGGATTTTCCTGAACCTGAAGGTCCAAGGATAAGAATTTTTTCTCCCTTATCGACCTTTAGGTTTATATTAAAAAGAGTCGGCTCGCTTTGAGCTCTGTATCTGAATGTATAATTTTTAAAAATTAATACAGGCTCAGACACAAAGCTCTCTCTTGTTATTCGGCCTTTAAGCTGCCCGATTTCGCGATAGTTTTTGTGTAACCGAAAAGAAGGAGCGTTCCAAGGATAAGCACAACAACGGCGTTAAGCGAACCGGCGACAATTCCCTGAAGGTACACTTTATTAGCAGGTTCGGAATAAATGAGGATGTCAAGAGTCGGCGCGATACCGCCCCAGACAACCGCGTTAGCCAGAATCTGCACTATATTAAAAGTAATGGCTTTCTTAACATTGAATCCGCCTTCTTCGATTTTCATGAATTTCCAGCAGCAGCCGACAGCCAGACCGAAAAGCCCTGATGAAATTACCCATGACCACCAAACGCCGCCCCATGTTAAATCGACCAGCATATGGCCGATAAAACCAATCAGGAATCCGGCGATTGGACCGAAAATTGCCGCGAACACCGCAAGAACCGCGATACCAAGATTTAAGTTGGTGTTGGGAACGCCCGACGGGATTGCGACGAAACGCATCAGAACGAATACTAATGCCGCGCCGATACCGATGGCAACAACTGTCTTTACAGAGATTAGATTTTTATTCATTTTTCTTCTCCTTGAAAGTGATGCTGTATTATCTCATGAATTAAGGCGGATGTACAACAGGGATATTTAATCAAAAAGCGAAGGTTCTGAGTATACCTTTTTCTTTGAGTCTTCGCCGCGATCCCGGCTGCGGGAATCAATGGAAGCCTCATCTTTCTTTAATTGCTCTGTTTTACGTACCGTGCGCTTGTGTGCGTCCTGAAGAGATTCATTACATCCAGCCTCCGCTTCAAGCAGTTTTTTCCACTGGCAAAGCAGATTAAGAGCCTCCACGGGGGTCATCTTGTCAGGATCAATCTCATTTAGTAAATCTTTTAAAAAATGACTTGAACCGCAAGTTGAGACCGGGCTGCCGCTTTGCGAATTATCCCGCGATACGCTGTCTTTACTTTGGTTAACCTTTATTTTTTCTTGGTTTACAGAAAGTACAGCCTCGGTAGGATCGCTTAAAGACGATAATTCCAGATCCACATCCCGCTCTTTTAATAAAGCCATTATTTCCGCGGCTCTTTGGAGAACATTCCGGGAAAGCCCGGCGAGCATCGCGACATGAATACCATATGACTCTCCCGCGGGGCCGTCTTTAATCCTGCGCAGGAAAACGATCTTCTCCCCCTGCTCAAGGACTTCCATTGAACGATTAGCAAGACGCGGATGGGTTAGAAGCGATAATTCATGGAAGTGAGTCGCGAATAACGTTCTGCACTTGACGCGGTTTAAAAGTTCTTCGCTTACAGCCCACGCGATTGAAAGCCCGTCATTTGTCGCGGTTCCTCTTCCAACCTCGTCCATAATGACAAGGCTTTTTTCTGTAGCAGTGTTAAGGATAAATGCGGTCTCATTCATCTCTACAAGAAAAGTGGATTCTCCCCGCGCGAGATTATCGGAAGCTCCCACTCTGCAATAAATACGATCGCAAAGCCCGATACGCGCGTGATCGGCGGGAACAAAACTGCCCATCTGCGCCATGATTGTGATTAGCGCAGCCGAACGCAGGTAAGTAGATTTCCCCGCCATATTAGGCCCGGTTATCATCACAAAAGATGCATCCTGTCCCCTAACCCCTATCCCCTTTTCCCTATCCCCTAACTCGTTAACCCCTAAAAAAATATCATTAGGAATATATTCACCGCGGCTGCTGTGCGCTTCCACAACAGGATGGCGTCCTCCCGTTATTTCCAGTACGCCGCTGTCATCCAGTAATGGTCTTGTCCAGTTTCTGACAGAGGCGGCTTTCGCAAGCGACTGCGCTGTATCAATCTCTGCAAGACGGCGGGCGGCCGCGGTAAGCTCCGGGAGGTTCAATTTTACTTTATCGCGTATTTCAAGAAAAAGTTTCTTTTCAAGTTCCACGATTTTATCCGCGGCTCCGTTTATGTCCGATTCAAGCGAGGCAAGCCGGTCTGTGGTATAGCGTTCACCGCCTATAATGCCCTGCCTTTTTATAAAATGAGACGGAACTCTTGAAAGATGCGTTTTTGTAACTTCAAAAAAATAACCGATTAACCTATTGTAACGGATTTTTAAGCTGGTAATCCCGGTTGCTTGTTTTTCTTCTTCAAGATAATTTTCGAGTATCTGCCTGGAATTATCCTTAACCGCCTTTAGCGCATCCAGCTCTTTGTTATATCTGTCTTTTATTAGATCGCCTTCATTTATAACGATTGAAGGTTCATCGCAAATGCTTTTTTCCAACAGTTCACGGACAGAGATTAAACAATCAAAATCCGCATTTTCATGTTCAAATTGTTCGTGTTGGTTAGCGGCCAAATCCCCCGATTCGTGTTGGTTCGCGGCAGCTAGAACAGAATTAATCTCGATAAATGAAGCAACGGCGTTTTTAATAGCGAGCATATCACGCCCGTGAGCCTTGTCCATTGCGAGTCTGGAACAGAGCCGTTCGAGGTCGGGTGTTCTACCCAGTAATTCGCGCAGTTTGCTCAAACGCCCTTGATCGCGGTAAAGGTACTCTGTTATATCAAGGCGGCGGTTAATTTTATCTATACTCATAAGCGGATGAAGAAGGCGTCTTTTTAAAAGCCGCCGCCCCATCGAACAGCGTGTCTCATCCATTACCTCTAACAGCGAAAAACGAACATCAGCGTCTCTTTGATTGCAGGTTAATTCGAGGTTGCGCTGGGTAGCTTCATCAAGACCAAGATACTCGCTGTCTTTATAAACATTAAGCGTTCTAATATGAACAAGTCTGCTTTTAGAAGTAGTGTCAAGATAATCAAGGAGCGCGCCCGCCGATACAATGTGGGCGCTGTTTTCGTTAAGCCCGAAACTTTTTAAGTTAACAAAACCAAACTGTTTTTCCAGCCTTGCTTTTGCCTGCGCCGGATCAAATATCCAGTCCGCAAGCCTGTTTAAAACAAGAGAAGGACGGTTATATATACAGGAAGCGATATAATTATTTTCTTCAAGAAGCGATTCCTGAATCAACAGTTCTTTTAATTGAAGCCTTTCTAGTTCCTGAGCGAGGATCTCCCCTTCTTTCGCAAACACCGTGGTAAAAAAATCGCCTGTTGATAAATCAATATACGAGAATGATAAAACATCTTTTACGGAAGTAAGGCAGCCGAGATAATTTGAACTTCCCTTATCGAGAAAATCATCATCAACAGTTGTTCCGGGGGTGATAATTTCTACCACGTCGCGGTCAACTATCTTGGTTCCCTTTCCGGGTTGCGTTAATTGCTCGCAGATGGCGATTTTTTTTCCAAGTTTTAAAAGCCGCGCAATGTATGATTTTGCGGCATGATACGGAATACCGCACATCGGAAGCCCGTTCCGGCTGGTTAAAGTAAGATTGATAAGAGCGGAAACTTCAACAGCGTCCTGGGAGAACATTTCATAAAAATCCCCAAGACGGAAAAAAAGTATGCTTCCTTCGTGTTGTTTTTTTATGCGCCTGTACTGTTCCATCATCGGGGTGGTTCTTGACACATCCATGTCTTTACCCTTCAGGCTTAATTTCTTCTTGCTCTTGTTTGCAGGCTTCTTATCAATCTGTCTGTAATATCAACAGAAGGCGAGTACCAGAGTATGCTTGGATTATCCCTTAAATTCAACACCATACTGTACCCTTCGCTTTCCGCGATATAGCGGATTTCATCATGAACTTGATTCAAAAAAGATGAAGACTGCATTAACTGCGCCCGCTGTCTTTCAAGTTCCGCTGTTCTTGTCTGGTAAAATTCGCGAAGATATTCCTGTCTCCTGCTTATCAGATTCTCAAGTCTCAGTATTTCAGTTTGATTTTCTGCAAGAATCGCGTCTGCCATCCTTGATCTTAAATCCTGAATTTCCCTTGACATCCTGTCAATATCGCTTTGAGTTCTTGCGCTTCGTTCCTCAAATTCCCTTACAGCCCGCGAATCCATAAAAAAGGCGGTATAAACACTCGGAAGGTCAACCACGGCAAAACGCGTTATCTGCTGGCTGTACGCAATTCCTGCTAAAAAAACGAAAAATAGCGCGGTTATAATGGTTTTTTTAAACATCTTCAATACCTCTAATATGACATAACAATTGAGAATACAAGATCCATACCTGATGTCGGTCTTGTCGAGTCATGGAAAAGATCCCCTGCCTGCCATAAAACCTGCCCGTCTTCAATGCGGAAACGCTTTGCGAGGCTGAGGCGTATCGGAAACTGCGGTAATGCAAGCCTTAAACTTCCGCCGAAACTGAAACGCAGATTCTCTTCTGTAAAGTTGCCGCCCCAAAAATAGTCTCCTTGTTTTGTTTCAACGCCGGCTGCGTCAAAGAAAAGATCGAGAGCGATGAAATTCTGCACAATCGGGAAGCGCAGTTCAATCCAGCTGTCAAAGAGCATGAAGCCTTTTCTGGAACGGTATTCGCTTCTCCACCCTCTTGCGTTGAACATACCGTCTACAGCGAGTTTATTGGACTCTTCGACAGTAAGCGCATCCGGGCGGAAGGGCTGGCTGAATAAAAACGATACTCCCATATGCAGCGCCAATACGCTTTTAAAACTCCAGCTTTCTGTTACTTGAAAATTAAACAGCGTAAGGAAGTACTGGACTTTTGTATCGCTTCTCATATAATGTTCGCGCTCGTTATTTAAAATGCCGTAAAGACCGAGCCTTTCGTACAGGTAATAACCATTTGAGGGATCATAAAAAATATCGCGTTGATCCAGAGAAAGCGATAACCACAATGAGTTTTTGGGCATCCATGTATTGTTTCCGGCTCTTAACGCCGGATCGAAAGGCCTGTATAAATCATTTTTGTAGATATTCTGAACAATACCAAAACGCATCCCGCCGTTAAGTCCAAAAATGCCAAGGGGTGTCATCCACCTGTACCCGCTTGAGATTCCTGTTGAAATATACCATTGCTCGTAATTCATAAGGTAATCCCTTGTCGGGATTCCGGTGTCTTCATATTCTTCACGGGATGTAAAACCGTCCGGGAAGGCATAGTCTTCATCGCCGTAGAAAAACGGAGGCTGGTTATCCATTAATGCAAGCCGGTTATTGTAGTTAGCGGAAAAATCCACGCCAAGCGAGAAAGGCATTCCTAACAGCCAGCGGTGAAGGTAGTTTATGGAAAAAGTTGACGTGTCTATAACTGATGTGTTTATTTCGGCGCCCAGTTCATTACCGGTTCCGGCAAGATTGCGGTCTGTCCATTTAAAAAGCCCCGATATCGGGAACGTGTCAGGATCGGCTACGCCTGAAAAAGTAAGGCCGAACTGGAGATCGGTCGTCATTTGTTCTTCAAACGTAAACACCAAATCCATGAGGTTTTCTGTGGAACCGGGAAGGGTTTCCGGTATGACCATAGAAAAATATTGAAGGTTGTACAAATTGCGCATTGCTTCCATGATTTTAGTTCTGGAAAAAACATCGCCTGGTTCTAGCGGTATTTCTCTCAGAATTACATTGTCGTTAGTCCTTTGGTTTCCGACGATTGTAATGCTTTCGATGTACGCCCTGCTTCTTTCGGTAATTGTGATGGCAAACGATATTGTATTTGTTTCTGTGTTTCTGGCTTCGACTCTCGAGAATGAATTAAAAATATATCCGTTCTCGTAATAAAGATCCGCTACGCGCTGCATATCGGCTTCGAGTTTTGCCCTGTTGATAATATCGCCTGTTCTGGAAGAAACAAGCCTTTGGAGCTGATCGGAAGAGAAAAGCGAATTGCCGCTGAAAGTAATGCCGCCAAACCTGAACTCGCTCCCCTCGTCTATTAAAAAGGTAAGCACGAGGCTTGAACCGCGTTCCGTTGTTTCCGTTGTCCGCGTCACATCCCTTACAATTGCGTCTATATATCCGCGATCGTGGTAATACCTTGTAATTGTTTCCCTGTCTGCGATAAGACGAGCTTCCTGGAACGCGCCGTTATTTAAAAGAGATTTTGCTTTAAGAGAGAGCTGGCTTCTTAACGTGCTGGCGGTAAACCTTGTGTTTCCCTGAAACTCGATTCTGGAAATTGAAATTTGCTCCCCTTCCGTTATGTGAAAGTTAAGGGTGACGCTTGAATCGCCTGTATTTGTTTC
>WQRT01000136.1 GCA_009786625.1 Treponema sp. | reverse complement strand
AAAGGCCCCGGGCTTTTCTTCCTTATACCGCTTGCGGACAGAATTACTCAGATCGTTGACATCCGCATCAGGGTTTCGGATTTCTCCACGCAGAAAACTTTAACGGGCGATTCTGTCACTGTAAACGTTGACGCGATTTGCTTCTGGCTTGTGTGGGATCCGCAGAAGGCTGTTCTTGAAGTTGAAAATTATGTTGACGCCGTTGTGCTTTCTTCCAAGACAGCTTTGCGTAACGCGATTTCGAATCACGATCTTTCCACATTTCTTGAGCGCAGCGATATTATCGAAAAGCAGATTCAGGAAGATGTTGATAAAAAAACGACCGAATGGGGAATAACGGTTCTGCATATCGAGATTACCGATATTCAAATCCCGGAAGCATTGCAGGATTCGCTTTCACGCGTGGCGCAGGCTGAACGTGAAAAGAAGGGACGCATTCTTCTCGCCGAAGCGGAAATTGAAATCGCTCGTAAACTTGAAGAAGCCATTTCGATTTACGCGAAGAACGAAGGCGCGATGAAACTGAAGATTCTTACCATATTAAACGAAGGTTTAAAAGCAGGTAACTCAATGATGCTGGTTCCCAATACGATTACCGAGGAATTAAAAACGACAGATGTTTTTGGTTTACAGGCCTTGAGTGAATTGAAAAGAAGGGACTAGGGCATAGGGCATAGGGCATAGTTAATTTCTAACCCCTAACCCCTAAATAAACAGGAGGATAGAAAATGACGGTTGTTAAAGCGGAAAATGTTGTAAAAGATTATGGTTTAAACGGACAGACGGTACACGCTCTGCGCGGTGTAAACCTCGAGTTTCAGGGCGGGGAATTTACCGCCATCGCCGGTCCTTCGGGAAGCGGCAAATCAACTTTCCTCCATCTCGCCGGCTGCCTTGACACGATTACGTCAGGTGACATCGTTATAGGCGGATCAAGCACTGCGAAATTGTCACCTAACAAACTCGCGATGCTTCGCAGACATTCCATCGGTTTTATTTTTCAGGCGTATAATCTGATTCCGGTGCTTTCCGTGGAAGAAAATGTTTCGTTCCCACTTACATTGATGGGCGTCGAAAAAAATGAAATTAAGGAACGCACAGCGAAAGTTTTAAAGGAAGTCGGTCTTGAGGATATGGCGAAGCGCCGCCCCAAGGAAATGTCGGGCGGACAACAGCAGAGGGTCGCCATCGCGCGCGCGCTTGTAAAAAAACCGGCGCTCATTCTTGCCGACGAGCCTACCGCGAATCTTGATTCAAAAATCGGCGGCGAAATTCTGGAGCTGATGCTTAACCTTAATAAGTCTGAAGGGACTACGTTTATTTTCTCAACCCACGATCAGATGGTAATGGATTACGCGCGCCGTCTTGTGCGCATCCGCGACGGCATGATCGAAAGCGACGAAGTAAAATCGGAGGGGGTTAAATGAAATTATTAGGTATATGGGAATTAAAGAAAATCGCGATGCGCAATCTTGCGCGTCACAAGGTGAAAACCATACTTACTTCCCTCGCGATCATGGTAAGCGTCGCCGTTTACATTTTCCTTAATAGCTGGCTCGGCGGAATGCAGATTGAGTCGCGCAGGAATATCGTCAATTTTGAAATAGGAGCGGCGAAGCTGCAAACCAAACTCTATTTTGAAAGAAAGGACGAGATGCCGAGTTATGAGAATTTTAAAAACTGGGAAACGTACAAGGAAGCACTGTCGCGTGAAGGTTATGTCTCGGCTCCCCGTTACACGTTTTCAGGTACGTTATTCTCAACATCGGGTTCCGCGCCTATTATGTTTTTCGCGGTAGATCCCGCCGCGGAACGTGAGGTCATGCGTTATGTGCCATATGTTGATTTCGGGCGTTATGTGCAAAACGGCAATTTTGAAATCGCTCTGGGTACTGTCGCCGCCGAGAAATTAAAAGTGGGAATCCCGACGCGTCCTTTCAGGCTGGAGCTGGAGGAATTGATAAGGCTTATGTCGATTAATCCATCGGATGCCGCTTTTATCCGCTCGCTCTACGATGAAGCGCAGTCATCCCGCGGCGCCGGAGACATTTTCTCGCCTGAGGAAAAAGTTACCGCCGGCAATGAGCGCATGATCCTTAAACGCAGCGCATCAAAGGCAGACCTTGATCGTTACTGGACAATGATCGCGGCATCCGGCCGCAACAATGTCCGCATCAACGCGGTGATCGATATAAAAGCNGCGCCTGAATTAATTCGCGCCGACAAGTGGGAAGGTGAGCTGCAGCCGTCGCTTCGAAACGAGGACAGGGAAATCGTGAGGGCGGCTTATGAATATGAAAGTTTTATGGACGCGTATCTTTTAATTGAAACTGACGAAGCGCAGTTAGCGAAGGTTCTTGACGCGATGATCCGCGCGGGATACTCAGGCGCGGTAAGCCATGTGAATCAAGTTTACGAAGTAGTGGTAGCAGGAGTGATAAACTCCCCGGCGCCTCTTCCAAACGGAAACACCGCGTACATTCCGCTTGATATTTTACAGGATGAAGCGGGAATGATGCTCGAAGGCGCGGTTACGGAATTGATCATCAGAGAGAGAGGCGTTCCCGATTCGAGATTACCCGGCGCGAGTGAAAGCGGCGCGGCGATCACAAGCGCACTGGAACGCGGCCTTGCATCGATGGGGCTTTCAATGCCCGATGAGCTTGGCGTTAGAACATGGCAAGAATACATGGCGGAGTATCTTGGTTACGAAGCATTACAGACAGGAGCGCCTCAGATGATCGCTTTCCTTCTTCTTTTACTTTCGTTCCTTGGAATCTCCAACACGATTCTTCTTGCGATTCTTGAACGCACAAAAGAAATCGGTATGATGCGCGCGATGGGCATGACAAACGGACAGATGATCATCACATATATGCTGGAAGCGGGATTTTTAGGATTCATGGGTTCTGTTTTGGGAATCATCGCCGGATGCCTTATAAATTATCCGATGGTAAAATACGGAATTGATTTCAGCGCGATGGGCGATTTAATGGAAGGCGGCATCGGTTTCAGAACGTCGGCGGTTTTCCGCAGCGCGTGGAATGTGCCGGTGATCATCGTAACAGGAATCGCCGCGACGCTGCTTGCGTCATTCATGGCGGTTATTCCGACACACAGAGCCGTGAAAAAACCGATCACTGATAGTCTCAGGTTTGAGTAAAAGGGGAATGTATGGAAAATAAAATTAAACAGGGCGGAACCGCCATGCTGATAAAAATCGCGTACCGAAATATTTGGCGTAACATGAGGCGCACGCTTTTCTGTTTCACCGCTGTCGGCATCGCGGTGTTTTTCATAGTTGTTTATTCATCATTGATAGACGGGATGATCGACAGCATCAACGAGACAGTGCAGGTGTACGAGCTTGGGCACGTCAGAGTAGTTTCCGCACAGTACGAGGCGGAAAGCGAATATCTGCCGGTGCAGTACCCCGTCTCTAACGGAAGAAGCTGGAAGGAACTCGCTTCCGATATTAAAAAAATTCCCGGCGTACGCGCCGTGTTTCCACGCATCACTACAATGGCGACATTGCAGGAGAGCACAGTAAAACACGCTGTCCTTTGGGGGCTTGATATCGGGAATGAAATGTCAGCTAACAATTTTAATATGACTTACCGCACGGATGGTTTAATCGAAGGAGACTGGCCTGCGCCGGGCGCGAACGAGTGCGCCATCGGGCACGTTTTCGCGCAAAAATCAGGATTGAAGATAGGTGATAGAATTCCTTTTAAAACAATATCCGCGCAGTTTTCGGAAAAATTCCTGACGCCGAGGATCACAGGGATTTTCAATTTTGATTACATCAAAACCGACGAGCAGTACATCATCGTTGATATCGAGCGTCTTCAGCGCCTTCTCGTGCTTGATGAAGGAACACAGTCGCTTGTCATCTACGCTGATGACGAAAAACAAAGCGCCGCCATCGCCGCTTCGGTACAGAATATGTTAGGTGAAGATTCAGTCGTTACGGACTGGCGGGACAATTACTGGGTCGCTGTTATGAGAATGGTAACGCCTGTGTACACGATCGTGTTTCTGGTGTTCCTCATCGTGGCGAGCTTCCTTATTATAAACACGGTCGTGATGATCATTCACGAACGCATCAAGGAAATCGGAATGATGGGCTGTCTTGGAATGTCGCGCGGCGAAATTGTCAAAGTATTTTTCTTTGAATCAATTTTCATGGCGGCGTTCGGCGCTCTTGCGGGCGTTATTCTCGGCGGCGTTATCGCGTGGGTTTTCTCGCAGTACCCCATCCGCATGGGCGACCTGTACGGAAACACATTCAGCGAAATGCCGATGAGTAACGCAATCTTTATGGGATTCAGCCCCTTCATATTGATCAGGGCATGGATCATGGGCGTAGTAGTCGCGTCGCTTTTCACACTGATCCCGTCGCTAAAAAGCGCATTCGTGGAACCGGTGGAAGCGTTGCGGAGATAGGGTATAGGGCATAGGAGTTAGGGGATAGGGGATAGTATATTTGTTTGTAATACGATGAGTTTTCAAACAACAACACTAACCCCTAACCCCTGTCCCCTAGCCACTAAATAACGGAGGTATTGTCATGTTAAAAAGATTTTTTTTAATCGCGTTTGTTGTAATTGTAACTATTCCTGCGGCGGCGCAGACTCCTACGGCATCGGAACTTTTGCGGCGGGTGGACAATAATGAGATCTATTCTACCATTGAGTATGAGGGTGACATCATTATTGAATATTCGGGGAGACGTTATGTGAAAACGATGAGAGCGTGGGCGAGGGGGAATACCCACAGCTTTATCGAGTTTACAAATCCCGAGGACAGGGGGACAAGGTATTTAAGAAGGGACGGAAGGCTCTTTGTCTATTCGCCTGATACGGAAGAAGTTATGTTAATATCTGGCCACATGCTGCGCGAGTCAATGATGGGTTCCGATATGTCCTACGAAGACACGCTTGACAATGAAGCGCTGTCAAACCGCTACGATCCTGTTCTTTCCGGCACTGAGACTATCAACGGGCGTAACGCGTATGTTCTTGAACTTACCGCGAGGAGAAGAACGGAAAGTTACCCGACGCGCAAAATGTGGATCGATGTTGAAAACGGAGATGTCCTGCGTTACGAGCTATACGCGCTTTCCGGCGTAAAACTTAAAGAGTATAGCCTTATAAGAGTGGAAACAATCGACGGCAGACGTTTCCCCGTAGAAGGCGAAATGCGCGACCTTATGCGAAGGGATTCAAGAACCCGCTTCGTTATGCGAAATGTAGTCTTAGACAGACCCATAGCGGATTCAGTTTTTAGTCAGAGAAATCTGGAAAGATAGATTTTTAGGGGATAGGGATTAGGGACTGGGGTTGTTGTTTGATAATGATGAGTGAAACTATCACGCATAGATAACAAACAACAACACTATACCCTATACCCTAAACCCTAACTCCCCAATCCTTAAATAGGAGGCTTAAAAGTGAAAAATTTTATAACAGTACCATTCATGCTATTGTTGGCAATCGTCAATCTCAATGCGCAGATGACTGTTTCCGGGATTTTAGATACTACTGTTTCAGCTAACGTTGGAGCGGGCGGCGCGCCGAATTACTCGTTTGGGTTTGAGGAGTACGCTAATATAAGGTTTCAATCGCGGCTGCGTGAAATCGGCACTGTTTACGGCGCTGTTAATCTTATCGCGGCATCGGGAAGTTATGCGCGTAACGCGGAGCTGCTTGATATGCAGGGTTCCATGTCTTCGCTTCCTTCTACATCGTATACCATAGGTGAAAATTTTGTCGCCGCAATCGAGCTTGAACGCCTTTATTTCCGCATGAGAGGCGAGCATCTTGATTTTGACGGCGGATTATTCCGTCTGCCTTTCGGCTACAGTCAAGTTTGGGGGTCTTCGGATTTTCTTAACCCGCGAAATCCTTTAAAGCCTGACGCGCGTCTTCGCGGTATACTCGGAGCGGCTCTTACATGGCACGTAACGGATGACTGGAAATTATTATCTTTTTACTCATCGCCGCGAAACCCGCTGGCGTTGTATAGCGAAGGCTCTTTATTCGGTCTGTCGCTTGAAAACAGGCAGTTAGGAAACGCAAGTATTCAGGTGTTATACTCGTACGAAACTCCTAAACAGTATTCCCGGTGGGGAATTCACCGTGCGGGATTATCATTAAAATTGGACATTGAAATCGGTTTAGCGGTTGACGCGCTCTACACATATAATTATGAAGCGGGGACAGAGCTTGACGGTCTTTCTCTCAGCGCGGGCGCGGACTATTCATTTTTTGACGGTAATTTAATTGTGATGGCGGAGTACCTGTACAACGGAGGATCATCTTCCACTGCGCTTTACTGCGGCGGTAATTTTTCTAACACCCACTACCTGTACACAGGCTTGACATACAGGTTCAACGATTTCACAAACATGAGCCTCGCTGTTCTTACATGCTTTGATGATGTTTCCTTTACGCCTGTTATTACGTTAAACCACGATCTATTCCAAGGAGCGGTACTGACAATCACCGCGCAAGTTCCGCTCGACCGTGATTTATTCACAGGAGACGGTAATCGCGGAGAATTTGGTCCTATTCCGCCTGGCAAATATTATGGCAATTACTTTTATTTTTCTGCTAGGATTAGGTTGAGGTTTTGATTTTAACTGCGAAGGCGGCGGTGCGAAGAGGAAGAATTTAGCCGCGAACCACACTAACCTCACGAACGAAGAAATTTGCCGTTAACCATGCTAACTTCACGAACGAAGATATTTGCCGCTAACATGGAATACATGCGCTTTGCTGTTATCTAATTTAATGCAGGTTAGGTAAATTTATAATACACATTACAAACATGGCAAGCCGGAGGACTGAGGGCTGGCGAAACCTATGCAGTCTCATAACTATACAAACATGGCTAGCCGGAGGACTGAGGGCTGGCGAAACCTATGCTAAGAGTCTGCCTACGAGCCCTGACCACTAAAATTATTTTTAAGATCCTCTGTAAATATTGTTTGAAAGATTTTAGTGGTCAGGTCTCTCCGGCAGGGAACGGCATAAATGGTTTCACCAGCCCTCAGTCCTCCGGCTTGCCATGCGTGTATTGTTTTTCAAATAATTTTATACACACTTAAGGCGGCGGCAGGATTTGTTAATACCGTATTTGTAATTCTACAGCGAGTGAAGATATAGTTAGTTCATACTGTTAACTTAATCATAATAAATACATGGTAAGCTGGGGGACTGGGGGATCGGAAAATAATCTTTGCAGCTCTCTGCCGGAGAGACCTGACCGCTAAAATCTTTTAAGTAATATTTACAAATGATCACAATAATAATTTTAACGTCAGGACTCGGAAGCGGGTTCTTGCAAATATTTTTCGATCCCGAACCCTCTTAGATTACCGTGATTGCATAGTTATAAAACCGCATAGGTTTTGCCAGCTCCCAGCCTCCTAGCTTGCCATGTTTGTATTGTTATTTAAATAGTTTTATACACGCTGAAAGCTGCTGCCGGATTTAATTTTGACTATCGCCTTTATTTGGTTGATAATTTAATTATTTTGCTATATATTACTACAAAGACCTTAAAAAAGCGAGGATTTTAATGAAAAAAGCCGTTTTATTTAGCTTTATATTATTAGTTACCGCCTTTTCGCTTTACGCGCAGGAACCCCAGAAGTATGCCCTTGTAATCGGAAACGGCGCTTACACATCCTTTGGGTCTCTGCGCAATGCCGTTAATGACGCCGAAGATGTAAGCGCGGCTTTACAGAGTCTTGGCTTCAATGTGGACAGAGTAATTAACGCGGGAAGAACGCAGATGTTTGACGCGATAATACGCTTTAAAAACCGGCTGTCCGTTTCCAATAACAGTTACGGCTTTTTCTATTACGCGGGGCACGCCGTTCAATATAAC
>WQRT01000135.1 GCA_009786625.1 Treponema sp. | reverse complement strand
TTTATATTGATGAAACTGATCGTGTGTAAAAATGATTTTTTATTAATAAGGGTGTTTATAAAAACACAAAGGAGAGAAAAATGAAGTTGAAACTCAAACTGAGTCTTATGGTAATTGCCATTGTGGCAGTCATTGTAACGGGAATCGCGGCATTGCTCTTGCGTGAAGCCAGTAATATAAGTCTGAAGCTGAGCCTTGAAAATCTTGAGCGCACTCTTGAAAGAGAGGTAAATTACTGGAAGGGAAGGGAAGACAGCCANCTTNTGGCGTTAGGCACAATTAGCGCAATAATGGAGGACTTTGAAAGCCTTCCCGCCGAAACAAGACGNGATCAATTTGACAGTATGTTAAAAGGTGCGCTGCTTGAAAACGAAAGATGGGGATTAGTCTACTCAATCTGGAAGCCTAATGCTCTTGACGGCATGGATTCAGAGTACATAGGAAGAGTAGGTTCAAGCCCCACAGGACAGTATGCCATGACTGTCACCAAGGAAACAGGCAGCACTACTTACCGCGCCAGCACAGATATTGAATATACTATGATGCATATGAACAGCCCTCATGCCAGAAATGATCGTTTTGATGATCCTGTACCNCGAAGAATGAATGGAAAAGACAGTTATGGGTTATTAATACAGGTTCCTATNATNCATCACCGNACCAATGAAGTAATCGGAGCTGTTGGATGTCTTCTGGATATGGCGGTAATACAACCTACGCTGCTGCAAACAATGCATGATAATGATGATATAGCTTTGATGGTAATGTATTCAGGTAACGGAGACATTCTCGCGCATTTCCTTCCGGAAAGAATAGGCAAAAATATGATGGATGTCGATGTAGAATACGGCGATGCTAAAGATGCGGCGTTTAACGCGATTCAAAAAGGTGAAAAATTTTCAGGCAAAACTTATGATCCGTCGCTTGACACTAATATTATAATGTCAATGCATTCATTCCAAATCGGCAACTCGGATCAAACATGGTCTATATTGATAGGCGCTTCCGAAGCGCATATATTAAAACCTGTTTACGACATTACAAGATTTACTGTTATTTTGGCTGTGATCGCTATAATAATNGGAGCTGTAATAACATATATTATNCTGCATTTTGTTACAAAACCTCTGGTTACTGTCGCCGATACNCTTAAGGATATATCTGAGGGCGAGGGAGATTTAACAAGGTCTATTTCNACAAAATCAAATGACGAGATTGGNGATCTTGCCAAGTACTTTAACCAGACTCTNGAAAAAATTAAACATCTTGTATTTTCAATTAAAAATGAATCGACTACGCTGTCCGGCGTTGGAACAGATCTTGCGAGTAACATGANCGAGACNGCCGCCGCGGTGAATCAAATCACGGCGAATATTCAAAGTATCAAGGGAAGAGTGATAAATCAAAGCGCNGGTGTCAGCCAGACTCACGCGACTATGGAACAGGTTGTAGGTAATATCAATAAACTTGATAAACTGGTTCAGGAACAACACACGAGTGTGACTCAGGCTTCGTCCGCTATTGAGGAAATGGTCGCGAATACCCAGTCGGTTACCAATACCGTTATCAGTAACTCTAATAACATGAAAGCATTAAAGGACGCTTCGGAAATTGGGCGTAACGGTTTACAGGAAGTATCTTCGGATATACAGGAAATATCCCACGATTCGGAAGGGTTAATGGAGATAAACTCTGTAATGCAGAATATAGCGAGCCAGACAAACCTGCTTTCAATGAACGCCGCGATTGAAGCGGCGCACGCCGGGGAAGCCGGTAAAGGTTTCGCCGTTGTCGCCGAAGAAATCCGNAAGCTGGCGGAAAGTTCCAGCGAACAATCCAAGACTATCAGNTCCGTTTTGAAAAAGATTAAAGGTTCTATTGATAAAATGACCCAGTCAACAGGAAATGTTTTAACNAAGTTCGGCGCCATTGACAACAATGTAAAAATTGTGGCGGAGCAGGAAGATAATATTCTNCGNGCGATGGAAGAGCAGGGTATCGGCAGCAAGCAAATTCTTGAAGGCGTCGGTAAAGTAAACGACATTACATGCCAGGTAAGAAACAGATCCGAAGAAATGCTTCAAAACGCGAAGGAAGTAATTCGTGAAAGTGAAAATCTTGAGAAAGCGACGCAGGAGATCGAATCCGGTATGAACGAAATGGCGACAGGCGCGGATCAAATTAATATTGCCGTTCACCATGTTAATGAAATAAGCGGTAAGAACCGCGAGGGAATCAGCACTTTGATAAGCGAAGTGTCACGGTTTAAAGTAGCGTAAAAGCATTTATTTATAATGTAGTTTGTCTGTAATGTGTCCACGTTATTGACAAACTCTATTTAAAAATATTTCTCATATGGGCTGTCCGGAATACGGGCAGCTCTTTTTTTTGATTAGAGTTGTTCGATAGTTTCAATTATTGAACAAGTCCATTAAAGATAAACTTCCACAGGCGTTTTGATGCCTTTTTCCGCGAAGGCGGCGCGGAGGGATGCGGCGCGTTTTTCAAGATAATCAGGCGGGAGAGTGTCAGCTAACGGATCTTCAGGAGCGGGACGTGCTTTACCGTAAACCTGCACTTTGCGTATATTACCTGATGGTAAACCGCAGATAAAACCTTCCCATGCCTTCGCTTCGGTTTCAGACGGGCTGTTTTTATTTATTGCGCATAACATAGTCTGAATTGTAACCTGTGCGCATGATGTAAAATCTATTATTTTATCCATTATCTTTTTAAATGAAACGGAAGTGCGGTTTATCATTTGATACCATTCATCAGTGCCGGCATCCAGTTTAAGCCAGATGTCGAGTAACGGATTCCGCGCGGCGTCTTTTAAAAGCGTAAAAATTTCCGGAATTAAAAGACCCGCGCCGTTTGTTATAACAACAAGCTTCGCCTGCGGTGTCATTTCTTTGCGGACATTTTCCGCGAGTTTTAGCGCGTCGGCGAAAGCCGGGGAGAGCGTCGGCTCGCCGTTGCCTGAAAAGCAGATATCCATTACAGGCGTATTTTGCTTTATCGCCGCGCTGAGGCACTGCCGCAGATCTTCCCCCATTTGTTCAAGTGAGAACCCTTGAGCAGGCGGAAATGGAAAAACCTCGCAGTACGGGCAATCGAAGGGGCAGGATTTTTTTTCTGTAAATAAATTCACCCCCACGGAAAGACCCCGGGAACGGCGTGAATATACAGGGTAAATAATATTGCCTTTTTCCCTTTCGCGGTGGTTCTCTACAGAGGTGATAGAAAGCGCCATTGTCTCTATATCTTTTCTAGCTGCTGTATATTCGGGCAGTCAAGAGAATTTACTTTAATAACGGGAGCCGCCCACTTAACAGAATTTGTTATAATTTTTTGCACATGCTCATTGTGATATACGGGATATGTTTCATGGCCGCTCTGGAAATAAAAAATCCTGCCGTTCTCGCGTTGGAATGTCACGCCGCTTCTGAAAACATTGCCGCCCGAAAACCAGCTTATAAAAACCGTTTCAAGCGGCTGCGGAATTCCAAAAGGTTCGCTGTATGTTTCTTCATTCTCAACCGCGAATTGATTGGGAACGCCCTGCGCGATCGGATGAGAAGGCTCGCATGTCCATATACGCGCCCTCTCGCCCGCTTCCCTCCAGCCGAGAGAGCCGCTTGTTCCCAGTAACTGCATGAATGGTTTGGATTTATGCGCCGAATGAAGAAAGATTATTCCCATTCCGCGCCGGACATGATCCGTTACGCGGTTTACGACATAATCTTCGACATTATCGTGTAACATATGCCCCCACCAGATTAACACATCGGTGTCAGCTAAAACTTCTTCCTTTAATCCATGCTCCGCATCCTGCATTACCGCGGTTTTTGCGATGATGCTTTCATCTTTGTTAAGAAATTCCGCGATCGTTATGTGCATACCATGAGGGTAAATGTCTTTTACCGCTTTTTCCTTCTGGTCGTCTCCGTATTCGTTCCAGACCGTTACATTGATCTTTTTCATTTAATTCTCAAAGTAGTAAGGTTTGCCGGTTTTTGCCGATATGTAAATGCCTTCGAGTATTTTTGTCACAGCGGCCGCTTCTTCGGCTTGAACGTAAAGTTTTCCTTTACCCCGAATGGCTTTTGCGAAAGTCTTCGCTTCAACATCGGAATCCTTCTCGGCTGTTCCGCCATAGAACGCGACGCCTCCCTTGCTGAAATCCGGCGTGTATGTGTACTGTCTTCCGTTTTTAACGCCGTTGATTATAAGTTCTCCCGCTTTCGGCATATCCGCACCGGCTTTTGTGCCGCATAACGTTGTAACAGCTTCTCTCACTTCTGTTGAGTTTAAAGCCCAACTGCTCTGAAGGATGATTGACGCGTTATTCTTCATTACGATAAATCCAAACGCGGAATCTTCCACAGTGAATTTTTCCGTGTCCCAATCTCCCCATGCGTTGCCTGTTTTTTTATCCTTGTTTAGTTTGTGGTAGGTAGTTCCGACAGCGTACAATGGCTCATAATTATTCATCATAAAAAGCGTAAGATCGAGCGCGTGAGTGCCGATGTCAATTAAAGGGCCTCCCCCTTGTTTTTCCTCGTCAAGAAAAACACCCCATGTGGGAACGGCGCGTCTTCTTACCGCTGTCGCCTTCGCGAAGTAAATTTCACCTAACGCGCCGCTGTCACATTCGGCTTTTAGGAATAGGCTGTCCGCTCTGTATCTGTTCTGATAACCTATGGTAAGGAGTTTGCCGCTTTTGTCGCGAGTCGCGATCATCGCCTTCGCTTCCTTGTAATTTACAGCCATCGGTTTTTCGCATAATACATTTTTACCCGCCTGTAACGCGGCGACGGTAATCTCGCAGTGCGAGTTGTTAGGTGTCAATACTATCACAGCGTCAAGCTCTTCCTTAATAAGCGCCTTATAATCCTTAAATACTACGCCTTTTCCGCCTGAGTATTCGTTATTTGCCTTTTCGGCACGCTCGATGATTATGTCGCAGAATGCCGTAATTTCAACATCATCAAGTTTTTGAATTGCCGGAAGGTGTTTCCCGACCGCAATACCGCCGCATCCTACAATGCCGTATTTCAATTTTTTTCCCATTGTATTCCTCCGTTTGGCTAATTATACTTTATTTAATCTGAAAAACCAATATAAATTATGATGAGTGAAAACGAAAAAACCGCCGAGCAGGCGCAAATGCTCGCTAACCGCCTTCAAAAGCGTTTTAAACACCTTAAAAAATGGGCGCAGAGAACAGGCGCGGGCGCTTTCAGGCTCTACGACAGGGATATCCCCGAGATTCCGCTTGTCCTCGATTTTTACGGAGATACCGTGTGCCTCGAAGACGCCGCTATATCCGGCGCTCTTTACAAACGCCCGTATGAAAAGAATGAAGAGGATGAAACTGTGTGGCTCGGAGCGATGAGAGAGAGCGCCGCGTCCGCCCTTGGATTAAGACGTGAAAATGTTATATTGAAGATGCGCCAGAGACAGAGAGGATCATCGCAGTATGAAAAAATGGATGATGTCCGCCTTGAAAAAAATGTGATCGAAGGCGGCCTTTCGTTTAAAGTAAATTTATCTGACTACCTTGACACAGGACTTTTTATCGACAGGCGGCTGTTGAGAAAAATTGTGCGTGATGAAGCTTCAGGTAAGAATGTATTAAATTTATTTTCATATACAGGATCGTTTTCCGTTTACGCCGCGGCGGGAGGAGCAGTTTCCACTGTTTCTGTCGATCTTTCCAATACGTATAACGCGTGGGCGCGGGAAAATTTTTTGTTAAACGGGTTTTCAGCTGAGTTAGTTAAGTATTTGACCACGAACCCCACTAACCACACGAACAATACGTACTACACCAACCACACTAACCACACCAACAATGCTAACTACAATAATCGGCATATTATTATTCGATCTGATGTAATTGAATTTATTAGTTATGCGATGCATGAGAAAAAACTCTGGGATATTATTATTGTTGATCCGCCGGCTTTTTCCAATTCTAAAAAGATGATTGATGATTTTGATTTGAATAGAGATTTAACAGAATTAATTTGCAGTTGCCTAAAGCTACTATCGCCTGACGGGAAAATATTTGTAAGCGTTAACGTTAAACGCAACGCTCCTTCTGCGGAGGAACTGGAAACACTTTTGCGCCCGTTTTACTCAAATGTGCGCGTAACGGATTTGGGGGATAAGGTTACGGATGAGGATTTTAAGGGGAGGAGGATACCGGGGGCGTTTTTGGTTAATTTAATTGCTGTTAAGTGAGGAAAGTTACCACGAACTGCTTGAACTTCATATATAATCGTTTTTTCTTTAACCACCAAGGCGCAGAAGGCACACGAAGGAAGTAATAATTCAATTTCCTTTGTGCACCTTGGTGGTAAATTCTTATTTTGCAATAGAATAAGTCTATGTCAGTTCGCGGTTATTTAAATCTATTATTGTTTCAAGATCAAGCCCTGTGATTTTTTGTATATATTCAGGTGTTGAGCCGTTTGCAAGCATATTCCAGGCTATTTCTTTATGGCTTTCTTCGCGGCCTTCTTCACGACCTTCTTCACGCCAGACTTCTTTTGCATCTTCCATGTTCCATTTGGTATACAACATATTCAATACCTCCGAACCGTAAACTTCCAGATACTCTTTTAGTATATCATGTTTATGGCAATAATCTACTGCTTTTTTAATTGCTTCCCCAAGATCGTTAAATTCATTTCTATAATGGTAAACTCTGGATATGAGAGTACTATATTCTGCCAGCTTCCTGCATCGATTTAAAATATCCGCGTTACGGCCTTCATTAATATTTATAACTTTCGCCTCAAGTTCAAGGAGCGGCATATATCTTTCCGGAAGTCCAAGATCTTGCGGCTTCTCGAATAATTCGGATAGTTTAACAATTTTATAATCCGGGAATGGTTCTGTCCCATTATATAAAACATAAAACTCAGGCCAGGGAATTTTTATTTTTTTGCTTGAATAAATGCTTTTGCCTTTAACCTTCTTTTTTAATAACTCCGCTATGTATAATAGCAGTCTTAACGCTATATTCGGGTTGATAGTGCTTTGATGTTCAATTAATACAATCAATTTTCCGCCTATTTCAAAGGATACATCATTGTATAAGTCATTGATCATGGCATTTTTCAACGTGTTAATAGCGATTGGAACATCGGCGGGTAGTGTTACCTTGCCGAGCGCGCAATACAACTCCCTCAGTACATCAGGGTTGTCGAACAATGTGGAGAATACACTGCTCTTTAATTTTCTATTTGTTTTCATAAAAACCTCCGCCTATATATCTCCGCGGAACAGTCATTTTGCTTGCGAATAATCCAATAAAAAGTAAAATTTCCTATGAAAAGTGATAGTCACTTTATAAATCCATTGATATTTCCAATTTTTTAAAGTATATTACTATAAACCATCAATTAATAACGGAGAATTTAATGAAAAAATCAATTTTATTTGTAATAATATTTCTGGCGGCTGTCAGCGTAGTTCTCGCGCAAAATACCGAACCGCGAAAATATGCGCTTGTTATCGGGAATGGCGCTTATACCTCTTTTGGATCACTTCAGAACGCTGTAAACGATGCCAACGACGTTACCGCTGCGCTGCAGAATCTTGGTTTTACTGTGGACAGGGTGCTTAACGCCGGGCGCGCACAGATGTTTGAGGCAATTACACGTTTCAGGGAGCGGTTGTCAGGATCGAGAAACACCTATGGTTTTTTCTATTACGCGGGACACGCCGTTCAACATAATGGAGTAAATTTTCTTATACCGGCGAATGCCAGTATTCCAAACGCGAATTATCTGGGGGAAACATCAATTTCCGTTCAGAGCATGTTAGCTGAAATTAATGACGCGGGGAACGCGCTTAACATTGTAGTGCTTGACGCTTGCCGTGATTTTCCGGCGGCTTGGAGCCG
>WQRT01000134.1 GCA_009786625.1 Treponema sp. | reverse complement strand
TGCCTTTTAAACACAAGGCGTGAAAATGACGCTTATATAATCGAAGCCGCGAAAATGCGAAACATGAACGTTACGCGCACATTAACGGAAGCGGTTGTCCCGGGAAAAATTTCCATCAGCGATACGCGTCTGCCTGAGTTTCTTCAAGGACAGCAGATTCTAGTTTGGGACGCGGCTCTTCACAAACAGGCGTTCACGAAACTTTTTGGAAACAGCATCGAGATTGGTATGCTTGACATCGCGCCGCAGATCAGCGCGGAAATACCTCAAACCTCGGGACAGAGCCTTTTACGCATAAAAGAACTTTCAAAAATCGCGAAATACAGCGACAAAGAGCTTGGCGAGCTTGACGTATTTATCAATCTTTTCACTTCTTATGTCAGGCTGCGGGACAAGAAACTTGCAAACCCGGCGGATGAAAACGCGGATTTGCAGCTCGCTGCGCTGGGCACCATCGCCGATGTGATGCCGCTGTTAGACGAAAACAGAATAATTGTGCGCAGGGGTATTGAAGCTCTTGCGAAGAAACCGGGAAAAGGTCTTTCGGAACTGCTTTATAAACTTGATCTCGCGGGCAAACATTTTGAAACAAAAGATATTTCGTGGAAATTATGCCCGGCAATCAACGCGGCGCGACGCATGGGAAATTCAAAAGTCGCGGCGGAATTGTTCTTTGAAAAAAATCCGGCGGAAAGAGAAAAGCTTGCCGCGGAACTTGCCGCAATGAATGAAGATCGCAGGGAACTTGAGGAAGAAACATGGGTTAACATTGAACCTATGGCATATAAAAGTTTTGAAGAGCATAATAAAAATCTTGTTCTGGTTTTCGGCAGGAATATTAATAAAGGAATAACAGGATTGATTGCGCAAAGAGCCGCGAGAAGTTTTAACGTTCCGGCAATCGCGATCTGTGAAGGCGCCGGCGTTTACACCGGTTCCCTGCGCTCCGCGAGAGGCTACAACGGCTGCGCGTTACTCGAACATTGCAGCGAATTTTTTATCGACTACGGCGGCCACAAAGCGGCGGCGGGTTTCAGTATCAGCATGGCATCGGGAAACTGGGAACTATTTCTTGAACGCATAAAATCATTATCGCAGGATATCGAGTTTGAAAAAGAGGATGATGAAGAGAGTCTTCAAATTGACGCTGAACTGCCGCAGGATTATCTGACACCTGAAAATATTTTTAAGTTGATCGATCAATTTGAACCTTACGGCAAGGAAAATGAACAGCTTGTCTGCATGTCAAAGAATCTGACAGTGCTGGATATAAATTTTATCGGCAAACCTGAATCAAAGCATGTAAAAATGACGCTAGACGCAGGAAAATATAAACTGCCTGCGCTTTACTGGCAGAGCGCCGACCGCGTTATAAACAAAGAGTTCGGCGTNAACGACAAGGTTGATATTGTTTTTAATCTTAACAGGGATTATTACAAGGGGAATGAAACGCCTCATCTTATGATACTGGATCTAAAAAGGAGTGGGTAAAATATGCACATAACAAAACGATTAGTTGCTTTTATTATAATCTGCTTTACAATTACCGCGGCCGCAGCCGCGCAGGCGGGATTTGCCGTTATCCCCGATAATCCGCGCCCCGGAGATCCAGTAACAGTCGCGGTAAGCGTTCCCGCGAGAGAAGCAATTTTATTTATGAACGGAAGACAGCTCTCAAGGGCGCTTTGTTTTTCCGTTTACTCGGAAGGAAGCCAGCCCGGTTTTATGGCGGCGGTATTGGCTGTTCCGACAACCGCAGGCGCGGGAGACGCGCTAATCAGAATTAATGATTCAAGAGGAATATTAACCGAAATACCGATAACGATTATGCCGAGGGATTTTCATTCTGAGACGCTTCATTTAAATCCTGCTTTAACAAGCCTAGTTTCCGATCCCGACCCGGTAAGAACGGCGGAATCAAACAGGCTTTGGCAGATTTTGAACACAACAGGAAACCAGATATACCATACAGGGGTATTCGTTCCGCCTGTTACATCGACAAGAAGGACAAGCAGGTTTGGCAGCCGCCGTATCAATCAATATTCGGATGGAAGAAGAGTAACATCAATCCATGCGGGGGTCGATTACGGAATACCGACCGGCACGGAAGTGACCGCATGCGGAAGAGGCAAAGTGATTCTTTCACGCGCCAGAGTGCTTACCGGCAACTCGGTGATTATTGAACACGCGCCCGGCATCTACTCAATTTATTATCATCTGGACAGCGTAATCGCGGAAGAAGGCGCAATCGTCGAAACCGGGCAGTTAATCGGCCTTTCAGGATCGACAGGGTTTTCGACAGGACCGCATCTTCACTGGGAGATCAGGGTAAGTACGGAAAATACAGACCCGGACTATTATACCAACATTCCGATTATTGACAAAGAACTCATAATAAGTAGAATCTTTAATAGATAATTTTGATAATTTTACCTGACAGGAAAGGAGGTGATTTACTTTGGCGCACATTACAGTTGATGACAGCGAGATGCTGGAAAAGGCCATTAAACGTTTTAAACGCATGGTGGAAAAAGAAGGCATCATCCGCGAATTTAAAAAGCGGGAGTACTATGAGAAACCCTCCACAATTCTTAACAGGAAGAAAAAGGCTAATGCCCGGAAGTTGATGAAGAGAAACAGAAAGGGAAAGGGCGAGTATTAATTAAAAATGTATGTTTAAAATGATTTACATACATGCAATACAGGCTGGAGATACGCGTGCCGGCAAAATGTTTGGAGGAACCCGCCTCCGAGCCCTAACCACTAAAACAGAATTAATTAATTTTTTACATTATTTATATTGTTTTAGCGGTCAGGTCTCTCCGGCGGAGAATTCCAAAAATTATTTTGCCGTCCCGCGTATCCCCGGCCTGCTTTATATGTATATAAAGACTATAATATTTTTAACTTTATTAATAATATTCTCCGTTTCCTGTTTGAGTGCATCTTTAATGTCCTCAGATGAGCGGTTAATTCCTTCGTTTGATAATATAATTGACATTGAACCGGAATGGGGGCGGTTGTTTGAGGGGATTGAATTTTTTAATAGGCGTGTTTTGTCTCCGAGGCTTGAGTTTTTTGCTTTGCGGATTGATTTGGCGGCGGACGGGATTGAGATTGTTGTCAGCGGCGGTACGTTGAGTGCAAGAGTTTCAAGTTATGTAAGGGATAATAATCTTTTAGCGGGTATTAACGCTGTTCCGTTTGATATTGTTTCTTCTTTGGAAGGACAGCCTGTTAAGAACTCGGGGCTTGTCATTTCAGGCGGTACACTGCTCTCCCCTGCATGGGAACGTTTTGACGCGCTGGTTTTTTACACAGACGGCTCGGCGGCTATTGTCAGTCAATCTGACATTCATACGCCGCATAACATAGTAAACGCGGCAGGCGGATTTCATCAAATTCTTGTTGAAGGCGAGGCGGCTCAAAGAACGCAGGGCAGACAGGCGCGTCATCCGCGAAGCGCCGCGGGTATTTCAGCTAACGGGCAGTACCTGTTTCTGACGGTGATCGACGGTAAACGCGCCGCAAGCATCGGCGCGACAGAACTGGAAACCGCGCATCTCCTTAGCGCACTTGGCGCGTGGAACGGACTCAATCTTGACGGCGGAGGTTCAAGCGCTCTTGCCGTCCGTGATCCCAATGGAAACGTAAATGTAATAAACACCCCGACCCACGGCGGCAAGCAAGGACAAGAACGCGCAGTAGCAAGCTGCCTGGGAATTAGAAGAAGGGATTAGGGGATGGAAGAAGGGGTTAGGAGATAGGGGTTAGGAGATAGTTACTGATATTAAGCGCATGTCTTTCCATCGCGCTGTGATTTCATACAACGACACTATCCCCTATCCCCTAATCCCTATCCCCTAAAATCAGTCTTTCCAGGGGAAAACAAAATTTTTAAAAGTTCTTGTTCCGGTTTTTTCGCGTTCTTCTATTAAAAGCGCATCCCAGGGGATTTTACGGCGATCTGCGCCGGGGTTGGCTTCCAGCCAGTCGTATTTTAACAGGCGTAGGCGGAGGGCTTCGTCAAGGTATAGAAGAATTCCCGCAGGGCCGGGAAACATAAAAGCGAAAATTATCGAAAGAAGCAGNCCGAGAAAATTATGAATGATAAGAAATATNGAAAGAGCGGAATTATCAAGAAAGATGATCATNCATTTTTTAAAAGTTTTTTTAATATCAGCGCCAAGTCTTGCGTACACNGTAAAAAANTATTGAAATGAAAGCAGCGCGAAAATTAATATCCAAAATAAAATGGCGGCGATCGCAAGCCCCATAACAGGAGGTTCCATATTAAGATAAAAAGGAATTATAACTGTTGCCGCAAGAAAAAAAGCAAATACGATTCCGCCCATTACAAGTCCTGCCGGCCATGTCNTCTTAAAAGCCTTANAAAATTCACTGAACCCAAAAGAGCCGTAATCTGAAATCGATTTTAAAGATAGTGCGGCNGCGGAAAGATAGAACGTACAAAGAAGTATTCCGATTGCCGCGATAACTATTTCAAGCTCTGTAATACCTGTTAACTGGCCGATCAATCCGGGAACAAAAATCGGGAACGCGGTGCAAATAATAAAACCAAGATTAATAAGAACAATCCTGAACATATTATCCCACATATCATACAAAGTTTTCCTAAGCAGAAATCCAATCATGCCTAATGGTAGCAAATAAAACCATAACAGTCCATTGCTTATAAAAATAAAAATTTGTATAATAAGCCGAGGTATAAATTATGATCGTAATGAAGTTCGGCGGCAGCTCCGTAGCGGATTCTTCCAGGCTGTGCCATGTAGCGGACATTGTAAAAACACAATTATCAAAAAAACCCGTTCTGGTGTTATCTGCCATGGGAGATACAACTGATCATCTTCTGGATGCCGGGAACAACGCGCTTACAAACGGAAAAGTAGAAATCGAGCAGGTAAAAAAACTTCATCTATCAACCATAAAAACTCTTAAACTGCCCGTCCAAAAAGATGTTGATGTTCTAATGGACGAGCTTACCCGCCTTTTATCCGGCATCGCTCTTATAAGAGAGCTTACTCCGCGGACAAAGGATTATCTTGTCTCCTTTGGAGAAAGATTAAGCGTGCGGATTGCGGCGGCGTATTTTAAATCTATCAATATGAACTCACGCGCTTTTGACGCGTGGGATCTTGGTTTCTTATCAAACTCGAATTATTGCCAGGCAGAATTGTTAAAAGAAAGCTGGGAATTAATCCCTGCGAAGATCCAGCCGCTGATTAAAGGCAATGTGCTTCCCGTTGTAACTGGATTTCTGGCGAAAGATGAGAAAGGCAGCATAACAACGCTAGGCCGCGGCGGCTCCGATCTTTCCGCGACGATGATCGCCGCCGCATGCAGAGCCGAGGAAGTACAGGTCTGGAAGGATGTTGACGGCATCTTAACCGCCGATCCGCGTATTGTAAAAAACACAAAGCCGGTTCAAAACGTAACATATGACGAAGCGGCGGAGCTTGCCTACTTTGGCGCTCAGGTTCTACATCCGCGCGCAATGCAGCCGTGCATGAAAACAGGAACGCCTGTGCTTGTAAAAAATTCATATAACATCGATGCCGCCGGTACGCGCATTACGGAAACAATTACAGCAAAGAAAAACCCGCCTGTACGCGCAATTACTTCCAAACACAAAGTAACGTTAGTTGATATTATTTCGACAAGAATGCTTGGGCAGTACGGTTTTTTAAGCGAAGTGTTTTCTGTTTTCGCTAGAAATAGTATATCCGTTGATATGGTCGCGACAAGCGAAGTATCTGTTTCGCTTACACTTGATACAGCATACGATTTAAATGAAGTGAAAAAAGAACTTGGAAAAATCGCGCATGTGGAAATCAAAACAGGAAAAGCNATTGTTTCCATCATNGGGAACGTTAAACGATCTTCNGAAATTCTCGCGAGGGCTTTCAGAATCTGCCAGCTTATCGGCGTAAATGTCCAGATGGTATCTCAGGGAGCGAGCAAGGTAAATATCAGTTTTATCGTGAATGATAATGAAGCTGAAGAAGTAGTAAAAGCGCTGCACATGGATTTCTTTGACACACAGGAAAAACCAAAGGAGTAAAAAAAATATGAACATTGCGCTTATTGGTTACGGCAAGATGGGAAAAATGATAGAACAGATCGCCCGCGCTTCAGGGCATAATATAACCGCGGTTGTTGATCCGGCGGCAGGCGTATCAGCGAAAGACGATAAAACGCGAATTTACAAAACCATTGCCGAAGCCAATCTTGATTCAGCCGACGCGGCAATCGAGTTTACCCAGCCTGATACAGCCGCCGCTAACATCATCGCGTTAACTGAAAAAAAAATACCCGCTGTAATCGGGACAACCGGCTGGCATGAAAAGATGAACGAAGTTAAAAAAGCGGTGGAAAAATCCGGCAGTTCAATTTTATGGGCATCAAACTTTTCAATCGGAGTGAATATGTTTTACCGCATCGCCTGGTACGCCGCGCGGCTGGCGGATAAATTCCCGGAATACGATGTCGGCGGTTTTGAATTTCATCATAATAAAAAAATGGATAGTCCTTCCGGAACAGCGAAGGTACTCGCGGAAGGGGTTCTGTCAAGAATGGATCGAAAAAAGAAAATAGTCTGGGAAACGATAAACAGAAAACCAGAAGCAGACGAACTTCACTTTCCAAGTCTCAGGCTCGGCAGCGTTCCGGGAACGCACAGCTTGTTTTTTGACTCAAGCGCCGATACAATTGAAATTACGCACACAGCGCGCAGCCGTGAAGGTTTCGCTTCAGGCGCGGTTCAAGCAGCAGCGTGGCTTTGCTCGGAAAAACGTTGCGGAGTATTTACAATTGATGATATGATGAAAGACATATTCGGAGAATTGGGATAATTTTTAGGGCCGAACAGGAGTTTATATGACAGAATTTCGCGGCGCGTTTACAGCGTTGGTAACGCCGATGACAGAGTCGGGAGAAATTGACTACGAAGGTTTCCGCAGATTGATACAATTTCAGATAACGGAAGGAATTGACGGCATCGTTCCTCTTGGAACGACCGGAGAAAACCCCACCCTTGATGTTAAAGAAGAAGACAAGCTGATAGAAATCGCTGTAAAGGAAGCTCATAACTTTAGCGCCGCGCGCGGAAAAATCCCGGTAATACTTGGCGCGGGTTCAAACGACACAAAACACATGGTTAAATATGTAAAACGCGCGAAAGACATGGGAGCGGACGCCGCGTTAGTTGTCACTCCTTATTATAACAAACCAAATGACGACGGACTGTTACGCCATTTTGAAGAGGCGGCAAAAGTAGGCATTCCCGTGATTGTTTACAATATCGCATCCCGCACAGGTAGAAACATCCCCGCTCCTTTAATGGAGAAAATCGCAAAAATTCCCGGCATTTGCGGCGTAAAGGAATCTTCCGGAGACATAAGCCAAATGGGTGATGTGATCAGAGATATTGCAATACCGCGNAAAAACACAGCAGATAGATTNTGGGTNTTATCCGGCGATGACTACATTACGCTGCCTCTTATCAGCATTGGCGGCGACGGCGTTATCTCAGTTATATCAAATCTTGTACCCGCGAAAGTAAAAGCGTTGACTCAAGCGGCTCTGGACGGCAAATATGAAGAAGCCCGCAAAATTTATTATGAACTCATACCATTTATGAAAGCCGCTTTTGTGGAAACAAATCCTGTACCAATCAAACAAGCGCTTATCTGGGCAGGCCTCCCGGCAGGCCCCGCGCGTCTTCCTCTTGGCAAACTAGCTCCGGCAAGCGAAGCGGTATTAAAAAAAGCCGTAGCAGATTTGGGAATAAAAATAAACTTATAATTCCGCTGAATCGATCACACGACTCAAGAAAATTTTAAGAAGGGAAAATTTCCCCCTATCTCCACGTCTTCCAAACTGCTTAATTTAAACGTTCGTTTTTTTTAAGCAGTTCCGA
>WQRT01000133.1 GCA_009786625.1 Treponema sp. | reverse complement strand
GTTTCCAATAACAGTTACGGCTTTTTCTATTACGCGGGGCACGCCGTTCAATATAACGGAGTAAATTTTTTAATACCGGCAAACGCGGAAATTCCAAGCGCTAATTTTCTTGGAGAGACAGCCGTTTCGGTTCAGAGTATGTTAGCTGAATTAAACGACGCGGGGAATGCGCTTAACATTGTGGTGCTTGATTCCTGCCGCGATTTCCCCGCCGCATGGAGCCGGAATGTAAGCCGCGGGTTAAGCGTTGTGGCAAACCAGCCAGCCGACAGTATTATCGTTTTCGCCACAAGCGCGGGTTCTGTCGCCGCTGACGGAACGGGAAGGAACGGATTATTCACAACGCATTTACTTACGCAGTTAAGAACGCCCGGCATTGAAGTCGCTGAAATGTTTCGTTTAACAGGAAGCGCAGTATCTACCGCAAGCGCTAGACAGCAGATCCCCGCCGTATACAATCAATTTTTCGGAACAGCCTACCTCGGCTCGCGCCCATCGGGACATACGCCGCCAGCACCTGCGCCAACACCAACACCCGCGCCGACACCGTCTGAAGCGGTAACAGTACCTGCAGATTTTGTGCGCATACAGGGAGGAACCTACATGAGGGGATCCCCCGCAAACGAAACAGGAAGAGACGCGGATAGTGAATCGCCGCAGCATCAGGTGACTGTAAGTTCCTTTACAATGAACCAATACCTTGTAACACAGGGCGAATGGCACAGAGTTATGGGAACAACAATAAGGCAGCTAGCGGGATCAAACCCAATGGTTGGAGAAGGGGATGAGTACCCAATGTACTATGTAAGCTGGTTTGACGCTGTAGAGTACTGCAACAGATTAAGCCGGAGGGAAGGGTTGACACCAGCGTATACTATTACGGGCAGCGGAGACAACAGGACAGTGACATGGAACAGAAGCGCGAACGGGTACAGGCTGCCGACGGAAGCGGAATGGGAGTACGCGTGCAGAGCAGGTACGGCAACGGCGTATAATACGGGAAACAACATAACAACAAGCCATGCGAATTTTGACAGTACATTAAACAGAACAAGCGCGGTAGGAAGCTATGCGCCTAACGCATGGGGGCTTTACGACATGCACGGAAATGTGTTTGAGTGGTGCTGGGATTGGTACGGCGGATATCCCGCAAGGGCGCAGAATGATCCGCAGGGCGCGTCCTCGGGGTCTGCTCGCGTGTTACGCGGTGGCAGCTGGGGCAGTTGGGCTGCGTACGCTCGTTCTGCGTACCGGTTCAACTTCACTCCAACTCACCGGGGCTACGGCTTCGGTTTCCGTGTTGTCCGCAATTAAAGAAAGGTAGCAGCTACCGAATTTGTTCGTCTTTGTTCGTGTGGTTCGCGGCTAAAAAATTTCTCCGTGTCCTCCGCGAACTTCGTGTCTCAGTGAGAAATTCTTGGAACGCATAATTTTAATTGTACATTTTATAATTTTGTGATAAAACAAAAGCATGGCAAATCAATTAACACAGATCAAAAAAATGATTTACGATATTCGAGGACAAAAGGTAATGCTCGATCGGGACCTAGCCGAGTTATATGGTGTCGAATTAAAAGTTATGAATCAAGCAGTAAAACGCAACATAGACCGCTTCCCGCTTGATTTTATGTTCCAGTTAACTGATGAAGAATGGAAAAATCAAAGGTCACAATTTGTGACCTTTAGCCAGGACACAAGAAAATACAAACCCTTCGCGTTTACCGAACATGGAATTTTAATGTTATCAAGCGTGTTAAATTCCGCCAGAGCAATAGAAATAAACATTCAAATAATGCGGGTTTTCGTAAAAATGCGTCATTACGTTCTCTCAAAAAGCGATAAAAACAGCCAAATCGCAGAACTTCGCAAACTTCTTATGCTCCACATAGATAACACAGACTATAAACTCCTGGAACAAGACAAAACAATAAAACAAATAATTATAGCTCTTAATAATTTAATAGAGCAGCCGCCTAAAATAAAAAAAATAGGTTTTGGTACAAATTAAAAATTCTTTTTATTCGTGTAGTTTGCGGCTTAAAAAAGGTAGCTGCCGCCGAATTTGTTCGTCTTTGTTAGTGTGGTTCGCGGCTGAAAAATTCTCCGCGAACTCCGCACCCCCGCATGAAATTCCTAGAAAATACCGCTCATCCATGATATAATCCCAAGAGCGGTTTAATAATATTCCGCATAAAAGCAAAAAGAAAATACGTATGGAGGTTAATATGATCGAACTTTTTAATACAGGAGCTTATTTAATTGACGGGAAGGAAATAATCGCCGATGACGCAGACGCGCAGGCGAAGCTTTCTCAGAAAGGAAAAAATATTTCTAAAGAAGAAGCGCGTAAGGGAACTATTTCGCACGGTATTCTTAGTGCGCATAACAAAAGCGGCGATGATAGAAATCTCATGTTGAAATTTGACTCTCTCACTTCGCATGACATTACTTACGTTGGAATTATTCAAACGGCGCGCGCGAGCGGGATGGATAAATTTCCCATTCCCTATGTGCTTACCAATTGCCACAACAGTTTGTGCGCGGTCGGCGGAACGATCAATCAGGATGATCATGTGTTTGCGCTTTCAGCCGCGAAAAAATACGGCGGGATTTATGTGCCGCCTCACATGGCGGTTATCCACAGTTTTAACCGCGAGATGATGGCAGGCTGCGGAAAAATGATCCTCGGCTCTGACAGTCATACGCGTTACGGCGCTCTTGGAACAATGGCTGTCGGCGAAGGCGGCGGCGAGCTTGCCAAGCAGTTAGCGGGCAGAACTTACGATATGCCGAATCCGCCCGTGATTGGAATTTATCTTGAGGGAAAACTAAATAAGGGTGTCGGCCCGCAAGATGCCGCTCTTACGATCATCGGAAAAGTATTTAAAAACGGTTATGTTAAAAATAAAGTGATGGAGTTTATCGGCCCCGGTATCGCGAATCTCTCTGTCGATTTCAGAAACGGCATCGACGTAATGACAACGGAAACCGCGTGCTGGTCGTCAATCTGGAAAACCGATGATCTTGTAAAAGCATATCTTGAAACGCGCGGCAGGGTAGGTGATTACAAAGAACTCAATCCCGCAGGTGCCGCGTATTATGACGGCTTTATCAAAATTGATTTATCGAAGATCGAGCCGTCTATCGCGCTTCCTTTTCATCCGAGTAATGTCTACACGATTAATGAATTGCAAAAAAACGCGAAAGACATTCTCGCGAAAACAGAAGAAGAAAATAAAAGCTCCGGTTTAAATCTTAATCTAGGATTGAAATATCATGACGGCGGCGTGTGGGCGGAGCAGGCGGTTATCGCCGGATGCTCAGGCGGCATTTTCGAGAATATTATGGCGGCGGCGGACATCATGAAAGGATCATTTTTGGGAAACGGAAATTTTACAATGAGTGTGTACCCTGAAAGCCAGCCCACATATCTTGAGCTTGTAAGGAACGGCGCTGTGGAGACATTTATGAAAGCGGGCGTTCTTGTGCGCGAGGCATTCTGCGGCCCGTGTTTCGGCGCGGGTGATACACCTGCAAACAACGAGCTTTCGATCCGCCACGCTACGCGCAACTTTATGAACCGCGAAGGATCAAAACCCAATGACGGGCAGATCGCGTCAGTTGCTCTCATGGACGCGCGATCAATCGCGGCAAGCGCAATCAATGGCGGAAGAATTACTTCAGCGGCTGAGTTAAAAACTGATTACGGCAAGTATAAATTTTTCTTTGATAAGAGCATTTACGAAAAGCGCGTTTATAACGGCGTTGGAAAACCTCAGCCAAATCTTGATTTGGTTTTTGGTCCCAACATCAAAGACTGGCCTAAGATGCCGGCTCTTTCTGATAACCTCCTTGTAAAGATTGTCAGCTTTATAACAGATCCTGTTACCACAACTGACGAGCTTATCCCGTCAGGCGAAACTTCCTCATACCGTTCCAATCCGTTAAAGCTCGCGGAGTTCACGTTAAGCAGAAAAGATCCTAATTATGTGAAGAAAGCGAAGGAAGTAAAGAGTATGGAAGATTGGAAACAGGGAACAGGGAACAGTGAAGTAATTGAAAATAGTTCGTTAAATGACATCATTAAAAAAATTGAAGGTATTCTTAATTCCCCGTTCCCCGGTTTCCAGTCCCCGGGTTTTGGCATTGGAAGCGCTATTTTCGCGCGTAAACCGGGGGATGGATCGGCGAGAGAGCAGGCCGCCTCATGCCAGCGTGTGTTGGGAGGCAGCGCGAACTTCGCGCTTGAGTACGCTACAAAAAGGTATAGATCTAATTTGATTAACTGGGGAATCCTTCCGTTTGTTATAAAAGACGAAAACGCGCTTTACAATGACTGTTTTGTCTTTTTCCCCGGGATCAGAGCCGCTGTCAATGAGAAAAAAGACGCGATTAAAGGATATGTGTTAGGTGACAATGTAATAGAAATACAGACGGCGTTAGGTGAATTAACAGACGCGGAAAGGCAAATCCTCCTTGACGGCTGCCTTATAAACTATTACTCGCGGTGATATTCTTACCGCGAAAGCGTTTATCTTGAATTATGCCGGTTTACGATTTCTCTGTCGGATAATAATTGGCGGTTTGCCGGGAACTCGATCAAAGCTTCATTTAATATGCGCTGAGCTTCGTCGTAGTTGCGCCTGTTCCATTCGGCTGCGAAACGGTTGTGGTAATCCGACGCGAGATTGCCTCTGTAGGTGTCAAGAGCCTGTTCCACTTCGCGGTTTGCCGCGAAGCGTACCGGAGCGCTTTCCAGATAGCGGATTGCCGCGCGCCAGTCTCTGTCAGGCGGGCTGCTGAGGTAGAAGGCTGTTCTTAATAGCGAAAATACTATCAGTTCATCGGCGCGGCCTGCGGATATTCTCCCGTTTTCACGCGTTTGTTCTATCAATCTGATAACCGATTCCCCGTCGGCTGCGGTTCTTATGCCGTTAGCGCCAATTAATAATTCGGCATCTGTTAGTATCGCGTCAATTTGCGCGTAATTTTCCCGCGTTAAATGATTTCTGTTTTCCTCAAGAAAATTCCTCGCGTTAACTAGTTTTCTGTCTCTGGCGTAACGCGCGACCCTGTTGTTCACGGCGGCCAGAATGAACTCCTGCCAGCGGGCGTTATGTGAATTACCGGCCGCGGCGGCCCAGCCGAGCGCTTCTTCTTCCCTGTTTGATCTTAATAGATACGCGCCGTAATTAAAAAGCCTGTCAACAAGATCGTTTCTCGGATCATCAAAAATATGACTCGATAAAGATGATCCTTCATTGACAGCTAACGTGCTGCCGTAAAGAAGAGCCGCTCTGTCAACCGCGAGCGGAACAGCGTCCGCGAAACGATTAGCTCTTTCGTGTTCGGCTATTCTGTTATTTAAAATAAGCGAGACAAGCTCAATCTGGCCTATTGTCTGGCGGTCGCGGTAATTTTGCGCAGGAACGTAAGTAAAGCCCGTCAGCCTTCCGAACTGATCGTGAAATTCCCTTCTGTTACCGGGATCGAATCCATAGCGGTTTGTTGTTTCAACATCAATATCCTGACCATCAATATGAACTATTATAAAAGCGTGCTCCCTTGTCATCACTCCGCTTGTATTAAGCCCAGCGCTTTTGCAGAGAATCATATATAACACCGATGATGAAACGCAGTTGAATCTTCCGTTAGTAAAAATTGTGTCAACTCTTGTCTGGTAGAGCGAGTACGTTCTTAATATACTGCTGTGAAGGAAGGACAGAATGAACTCTGCTCTCTCCCTCGGAGTATANGGAAGAGCGGATGAACTATTAAGCAGTATAACAGCGTTTTCAATCTGGCGNAGATTTGAAGCGGANGTGTCNCCTGAAGCCCAGAGGCTTATTTCGGCAAGCTCNCGCCATGTGTAATTGCGGGCGGCTTGCGGACGGAAATATTCNAGCGCTTTTGGATCCGGCGTTAAACGCGGAAAGGCGCCGCTGTTCTGCGCTCGGATTTCCGGCAGAAAACCAAAAATCATTATAAGGATGAGAGCCGGGATAATTGACTGTTTGCTGTCCACAATTTACTATAACTTAAACAGCTAATTATGTAAAATGTTTCAGGAGCTTTAATGTCTGATTTCGACTTGATTATCATTGGCGCGGGGCCGGCCGGTCTTGCGGCCGCTCAGTACGGCGCAAGGGCCAATTTAAAAGTTCTGGTTGTTGAACAGTTCGCCGCAGGCGGGCAGGCCGCGGTTATTGATGTTCTTGAAAATTATCCCGGTAATGTCAGCCGCCTCGATGCGGCGGGAGGCGTTGTCTTCGGCCCAAAATCGGGTTTTGAGCTTACGGAGGATATGAGAAGGCAGGCCGAAGAGTTCGGAGCGTCTTTTTTATACAATTCAGTTGTATCGATAAGAAAAGAAGATAACATATTTATTGTTAACATGGCTGATGAGGCGGCGCTTACCGCAAGGGCTGTCATTATCGCCTCCGGCGCGAAACCGCGTCTTTTAAATGTTCCGGGCGAGAAAGAGTTTTCCGGAAAGGGTGTTTCTTACTGCGCGACATGCGACGGGAATTTTTTTAAAAATAAAAAGATCATTGTCGTAGGCGGAGGAGACGCGGCGTGTGATGAAGCGCGTTATCTTTCACGGCTTTCCGATAAAATTACGATGGTTCACCGCAGAGACACGTTACGCGCACAAAAAGCGCTCGCGCAAAGAACGATTGACAATCCGAATATCAATNTGCGTTTTAACACAATAGTAAAAGAGATAAAGGGAGACGCTAANGTAAAATCCNTTATTNTGGAAGATGTAAAAACAGGAANGACATACGAAGAAGAAACTGACGCTGTTTTTATATTCGCAGGGATCGTTCCGCAGTCGAACCTCGCCGCCGCGTTAGGCGCAAATCTTGACAATGAAGGTTATATCATAACAGACATGAAAATGGCGGCTAACATCGCGGGATTTTTCGCCGCGGGAGATATAAGAAGCGGCGCGTTCAGGCAGGTAGTAACAGCCGCCGCAGACGGCGCGGTAGCGGCACGCAGCGCATCGGAGTACATTGATGAAAATATTTAAAAAGAAATCCGCCGCGATCAATCACAACCATGTACCAACTGTATATTCAAGATCAATTAAGAGCAGTCAAACAAAAAGTTCGCGCTATTCAAACACTTCCCGTTGTATAAAAAGTTCGTGTGGTTCGTGTGGTTCGCGGCTAATAATTTTATTAATAATCATATTATTAAACACCGTTACGCCAATTTTCCCCTTGAACTTTCATGATGAAGGCTCTCCGCAGGAGCTGGCGGCGGCGATTGAAAGCGCGATGACCGATGAGCAGGCGTTAGCTCAAATCTATATGCTGGGATGGGTCGGTGAATCACCTTCTCCTCTTATTCTGGACTGGATCAGGCAAAGGAATATCGGCGGTATAAAAATTTTCGGATGGAATACACCTAACACACAGAGGCTTGCGGAAACTGTCGGCAGATTGCAGGGGTTGAGCCTGTCAGGTCAGTTTGGAATTCCTCTTCTTGTCGCCACAGATCAAGAAGGCGGCTGGGTCAGGCATATTAGGGGAACTACAAGAGAAACGCCTGGGAACATGGCGATAGGCGCTTCTGGTTATCCGCGGGATGCCTATCTTTCAGGCTACTACATCGGGCAGGAACTTGCGCTTGTCGGCGTGAACATGAACTTCGCTCCGACTGTCGATCTTTTTACAAACCGCAATTCAACTCTGATAGGACCGCGCGCTTTTGGAAACAATCCTGTTAACGCCGGAATTCTTGGAGCGGCTTTCATGAGAGGGCAGCTTGCGGCAGGTGTTATTCCGACGGCAAAGCATTTTCCCGGACACGGAGACACTGATCTTGATTCTCATGCTTTTCTTCCCAGAATAGAAGCAGATTTTAACACGATCTGGAACAGGGAACTTGTGCCTTACAGGATGCTTGTAGCGGAAGGAATACCCGCCGTTATGAGCGGCCATCTCGCTTTTCCGCAGACCGAAGGAGGCCTTACCCCGGCTTCCCTTTCTTCGTGGTTTCTGCGCGATGTGCTGCGCGGCAGAATTGGTTTTAACGGAGTAGTGGT
>WQRT01000132.1 GCA_009786625.1 Treponema sp. | reverse complement strand
CCAAGCGAAGCGAGGCAGCTTATTAAAGACGGGTACCATAACTTGCCGTCCATATGAAGGTTAAGCGATGTAGGTTCAACAAAAACACAGGCTTGATCAATACCGAGCAGGCAGCAAACAGACCTTTTTACATGGTTCGGCCATTGGGTCGCTGTTTTTACCACCAGCTTTCCCGGAGCATCAGACGGCTTTTTATTAATTGGGTTATTCTCTTCATCCTTATACCATGTAACAGCTCCGGCAGGTTCGGCATACCATTGATCCTGTATACCTGTAGAGTAGCTTCCTGTTACTATTCTGCCGGGATATGTAAGAGCGTCGTCTGGGTTTCCTGATATAATTTCCCTGAACAGAGCAGGGGAATCAGGCGCGTCGTCACAGTTGAAAACCGCCTTTGATTCTTCCGCGATGACAACGCACCTTGAAAAAATATCATCCAATTTTGTTTTATCATGCCCCAGAAGGATCGCAACAGGCTCGCCGATGTAGTTTAAATCGGTATCAGCTAGAACCGGCATTTGCGTATCTTCAAGCCTGTTTACGGCAGGGATATCCTTCGCCGTGATAAGAGTAAAATTCTCAGGCAGATCCGGTGTTTCGATGCGGACTAGCTTCCCCTTCGCGACAGGCGACCTTACAATAAGCGCGTATAAAAAATTGGGCGGATATATGTCTTCTAAAAAAGGCAGGGATTCCATCTGATTTCAGTCTATTTTGTAATTGTAAATGTTTCAATAAGTTAGGGGATAGGGGTTAGGGGTTAGGGGTTAGGGGATAGGGGTTAGGGGTTAGGGGATAGAGTTTATATTTTAACAAAATATTCTTAAGTAATTCGATGCAGCGGTATGATTCCGGTTTGTTGGGATTTAAGCGGCAGATGGGGCGCAGTTCTTCCAGCAGGGTATTTATATCGAATGACAGAGGCTCTTTCCTGTTGATACGCAGTATGCGGCTGTAGTCCGTTAATGCCGGTACCTCTTCGCTTGATAACAGCGATTCGTTCATTCTTTCTCCGGGTCTTAAGCCGACATACTCAATTTTTATTTCTGTTTCAGGTTCATATCCGCTGAAGCGTATTAACTGTTCGGCTAAATCGCGTATACGCACAGGCTCGCCCATGTCTAAAAGGTAAAGACAGCCGTTTTCCCCAACGCCGCCTGTTTTTAGAACGAGCGAACACGCCTCGCTTATTGTCATGAAGTAACGGCATATATCGGGGTGGGTAATTGTAACAGGGCCGCCTTTGTCTATCTGCTGCTGGAACAACGGAACTATCGAACCGCGCGAACCAAGCACATTGCCGAAACGCACCGCTACAAAATTAGTTTCTCCTTTTTTGGCTGCATCCAGTACAAGCCGTTCGCATATGTATTTGGAAGCGCCGTAAACCGAGGCGGGGTCAACAGCCTTATCTGTCGAGATATGCACAAAATGTTTAACGCCGTGTTTTACGGCGCTGTTGATAAGGTTCTCGGTACCGAGTACATTGTTTTCGATTGCGGCGACAGGGTTTGCTTCCATCATCGGGACATGCTTATAAGCTGCGGTATGGAAAATAACATCGGCTTTTAACTGGCTCATTATGTAATCGATGTAATCGGCATCCTTCAGTTCCCCGATGACAGGTACTATTGCCGCTTTCTCGCCGACTCCTTCTTCCTGCAGAAGATGAAGCTCCCTGTCAATCTGATAAATCGAATTCTCGCCGTGTCCGAGAAGGTAAAGCCTTGCCGCGCCGCCCGAAAGAAGCTGGCGGCATAACTCGCTGCCAATCGAACCGCCCGCGCCTGTAACAAGAACGCGTTTACCCCGGACATAAGAAAGGCTTTCTTTTAAATTGATGGTAACAGGTTTACGCCCCAATAGATCCTGAAGGTCGATAGAGCGTGTCTGAATCAGGTGGGCATCGCCTTCGATAATTTGCGAAATATCGGGAAGGATGCGGATCTTTAAAAAACCGGCGTTTTTAAGGATGCTATAGATTTCTTTTAAATATTCCTTCTCCGCGTCCGGGATAGCGATGATTGCCTCGTCAGCGGGATTTGTCCGCAGAAGAAACGCTACATCCTTGATAGGACCCAGTACCGGTATACCGTCAATCTTCCGCCCGATAATCTGCGCGTCATCATCCAGAAATGCGACCACTTCGCCGAAAATCGCCTTGGATGACAGCTCGTTAGCAAGCGTCCTCCCTGCGAATCCAGCCCCGATAATATACAGGCGTTTTGACTTTTCCATGTTTATCTCATTTTACAGGTTCCAGCGACCCGATTACTTCAAAGGCAAGATCAATCGAAAATGAATCATTGTAAAGATCCAGTTTGATCTTTGCCCTGCATTTTCTTTTATCGACCTTAATGATCCTTCCCTCAAGACCTGAAAGCGGTCCTTCGACAACCACTATGCGGGAATTTTCATTGAAATATACTCTGGAGTACCCCGCCAACTGCCCGGAATTTCTGATAAAATGAAGTACCAGCTCGAGATCGCTGTCCGCAAGGGGAGTAATTTCCAGATTCGATTTTAAAAAACGGAAGAAACCTTTTGTTCTTCTAAAATCCCACTGGAAATGAGTTATTTCCGCTTCGCTTGCTTCTATAAATAAATATCCGGGAAAAACCGCCGAAACCGTTGTTTTTATCTGTCCTTTTTTTCTGATATCAAGGCGTCTCTGCGGAAAATGAATCGGCAGAGTAATATCCGGGTGAAGAGATTTGAACAATTTTATGAATTTTTCTTCTGAACGCGATTTAACTTGAATTGCGTAATAATTCATTTCCTCACTATAAATCTCATTTTTTATTTTGAAAAGAGTGCCGATAATGCAATTGGAGGACTTTTTATCAGAATGAAGAAAGCCGCGCTGTTAGTTTTATTTATATTGATAAGCACATTCTCGTGGGCTTCAATGGTTTCGTTTTTTGTTGTGGAAACAGGTCTTTCGATTGACGGAGCCGAAACCCGTCATTCTATCATATGGGAAAACGCCTTCCTTGATGTTTTTTTTGACGCAGGGCATATCGTCAGCAACGCGCCGGTTCTCCGCCTTGAATCAAAGCCTTCCGGGGAGATTCTGGATGAGATTAATTTCGACATTCATGACGCGCGCAGGGCAAGAGTAGATTATTTAATAATTGCACAGCTTGATTATGCTTCTCAGGATAGTTATCCCGCGGAAATTTTATTTTATATTTTTAACATAAACACAAGCGAGAATATTTATGAAAGACGTATTCAGGGAAGGACATACAGAACCGACAGGGAAGAACTGGATTATTTAAAGACGCTGGCAAGAGGATTTTTGACTTATGTTAATTAAAAAAACGCCGGAAAACCGGCAGTGTGTTAATCAGGAGAAAATGATATGACAAAACGGATTATTTTTTTATTTACCGCTATAGCCGCTGTTTTTTTGTTCCAGAGCACATCCCCCTGGGAAGGAGCCGCGGCAGTTGCTCCCGAAGGCGAACTTCCGGCATCCGGCTTTTTTATCGCGACAAACTCATTCCCCAGAAACACAGTCGTAGACATTACAAATATTGAATCAGGAAGAAGCACAAGGGTCATTGTAGCTAATACTTTGAACAGCCCGGGTCTTATTGCAATCGTATCGCGCGAAGCCGCTCAGTTGATTGGTATGCGTACAGGATCTGTCAGCAGAATCAGAATGTTGTCTCCTTCCGATCCAATCGCGTATCAGCGTTTTGCGGAAGGACTTGCTTCGGATATCCCCAGTTTTGATTCCGGCAATGTGATAAGAACGGAACAGGAACTGCTTGATGAACTGTACCGCGACGACACATACAGGCCTCCGTCAGTGCAGCCTCAGACAATTCCGCCCGGAACGAATGAGTTTACAGGACCGAGTTATGTGATGGAACCTGAATGGGGCGGAACTTCTCCGACAGGAATTGTTGACATCCCCAGATTTGATGTGCCTCCGATAGGTCCCTTTAATGATACGCCTGCTATAGTTCAGGAACCTGTTGTCGTTCCAACCGAACGGGAACCTGTAGTAGTAGTACCTGTACCGCCGGCTCCGGTTGAGCCTGTTGTTGAAGAACCAGTCAGAGTTGTTGAAGCAGAACCTGTTGTCGAAGAGCCAACCCCGGTTGAGCCTGTTATTGAAGAGCCAGTCAGAGTTGTTGAAGCAGAACCTGTTGTCGAAGAGCCGGCCCCGGTTGAGCCTGTTGTTGAACCAGTCAGAGTTGTTGAAACAGAACCTGCTATTGAGGTAATCGATGATTTAATTAAAGACATTACAGACGTAAGAATTGAGACTGCTCAACTAGATATAGTTAAGGATGTTCCCGTATTTTTACCGGAACTTCCGCTGGATGATACCGATAAGGATGTTCTTCCATTTACACCGGATGCGGAACGCATCGCGGTAGTCAAGGATGTTCCTGTATATACTCCTGAGCGGAGCCTTGAAGATATCGCGAAAGATTTGACGGAGAGAGAAGAACCTGCAGCGCCCGTTCCTGCACGGCCTACTACAGTACAGGAACCAACGGTTCGTCCCGAATTCAATATTGTAGAAGCGGAAGAACGCACACCGCAGATGACAGATATTTACGGGATTGATCCTTCTGATATTATTCCTTCTATTGTAGTGGTAACACCGCCGGCGGCAGCCGTAACTCCTCCTGTAAGAGAGCCTTCATTGCCGTTGACACCCATAAGTTCGCTTGAACGCGGTCAGTATTATGTACAGATAGCGGCCGTATCGGCGGCGGAAATTACATCGTACAGTCTGCCCGAAGGAGTGATGAGATTCAGGCCTGTGGTATTCAGAGGCGCCGACAACCTATACCGCATTCTCATTGGACCGCTGAATCAGGGTGAAAGCGCCGCTGTCCTTCAGAGGTTTAAAAGCATCGGTTATAGAGACGCTTTTGTCCGTCACGGCGGATGATAATATAGAGGTTTTTCAACAATGCAGAGCATAATCAATTTTTGGACAGACAGTAAAAATTCTTTATTTGACATCGGCATGGATGTTCTCGTTTCGGTACTTGTAATTCTAATCTGCCTGTTTATTTCTAAAGGTTTTAACAAACTGATCAACAAGGCAATAAACAAAAAGAATGTCAATGAAACGGCGTTATCCGTAATTCACCATATTGTAAGTTACAGCGTGTTTATCATTTGTATAATCATCATACTGAACATCTTCGGCGTAAACACGACAAGTTTGATCGCTTTACTCGGCGCGGCGGGTCTTGCCGTCGGTCTTGCTCTTAAAGACACGCTCGGAAATATCGCATCGGGGATCAGCCTTTTTCTTCTTGGAAGCTACCGCCACGGCGAGTTTATCGAGTTTGGTTCATACAGCGGAACTGTCAAGGATATAAATCTTTTTACAACGATTTTAGAAACATTTGACGGCATCTACATATCAGCGCCGAACTCGAGCATCTGGGGCGTGCCTATAAAGAATTATACCCGCAACGGAAAAAGGCGCATGGAACTTCCTGTACGCATATCTTATTCGGAATCGATTGATAATGTTTATGATATTTTAAACAGGATAATTATTACCGAGCAAAGATTCCTTGAAGAGCCGCCCCCGCAGATAATAGTACAATCCCTGAACGAAAGCCATATTAANATTGCNCTTAGAGGATGGACATCGATACAGGATTACTGGGACACTTACTGGTTCCAGATGCGGAACATCAGAGACAAAATCAGCGAAGCCGGAATCAAAGTACCTTATCCGCAGTTGCTTGTAAACAGCGGGCTTTAAATACGGCATTTCATAGTCAACTTTCGTCCCTAATTAACCGCGGCAATGAAAGCCAAACCGCATAGGTTGACAAAAACAGTATAATTCAGCATATTGATAGAATCACATGGTGGATGTAGCTCAGGGGTAGAGTACAAGATTGTGGATCTTGTTGTCGCGGGTTCGAGACCCGTCATCCACCCGGAGTTTTTTGGGTGTACAATTTTCATTATTCAAGATCTTTAATTGCGAATAAATGCGGGTCTCGAAACTTTTTTGCGGCACGGAGGAACCGAAAGGTTCCGCAGTGTAAACCGGCAGGGATGCCGGTTTAGCAAAAAAGACGGCCTGAAATGAGGCAGCAGGAGGCTGCCGAATGGAAGGCGAGACCCGTCATCCACCCAAATAAATACAGCGCCTGTAGCTCATCTGGATAGAGTAACGGACTTCGAATCCGTAGGTTGCACGTTCGAGTCGTGTCGGGCGCAAAAAGAAAATATAGACATCATTCCAAAAATTTATCGATAAGAAAATTTAAATCCTGTTCTTCCATTCCCTGAACCTGATTAAATTCAAAATGTCTTCACATTCTTCAAGGCTCAGGTCGTAAATTTTTGAAGTTAATACGCATTTTTGGCATTGGGTTTCATCACTGTCTTCCAGAATGTTTTGCATAGCTTCTTTTCCGTCTTCAAGCAGCATGTTATAAAGATCAGGATCGTCTTCCTTTATCCGGTTTGCCAGATAAACCAAATACATATCTCCGTAAATATTTTTCGGGAAAATGTAAAAATTATCATCATTATAATATTTTCTTTTAATAGATTTTATTTTTTCTTTCATAAAAACCCCTTANCGGTTTAACATTCCGTATTCGTTGNTTAAGATAAATTTATTATCAGCTTTCTCCAGAATTCTTACTCTTCTATGAAGATATTGATAACCGCGTTCGGTCTTTTCATCATAGTAATATATGTCATTGCGACGATGCCCGCACCACCATTCTATGAATTGAATTTTACTGTGAATTTCATCATAGAAAATTGCAATTTCATCAGATGACTTTTCATTATAAAAAGAAGCGTCCTTGAAAAGAAAATCATTTATAAACCGGGGGCCGGTATTTGAGATAACGAAATCAAATTTGTTATCTGTCTCCAGAAGCCTGTATAAATCATTTTTTTCCTGCTCGCTCCAATGTCCATTCTTATGCCGTGTTTTATCTGTATGCAGGGATAACGCGCCGCCCAAAACCAGAAATTTAATCCCGTTTATCGTGTAGACTTTTCCCCGCTTTAGATACGCGACAAATGGATTATCATGTATTTTGAGAACAGGCTCGCCAAGACCGATATCAACTTCATCAATATTTTTTAAACCATGAGCNGGTTCATGACNGCNTGATAAACAAAGAACCGGAAAAGGGCGGAAAGACAGCGTTTTAAAAGTTGAATAATCCTTTTTTTTATTACCAGGCCGCATTAAGCCGCCGTCACCTAGTACGATGTGGTAATTTATTTCTTCATAATAACCATGAAAAGCAAGTAAAAGATTATTTCCTGAAACTACATCAGCGCGGAGATTACCGGAGAGCAAAATCGCCATAGAAACCACCCCTGGAGAAAGAAAACGAGCAGATATAAACTGTCATTATCGTCCTTCCTCCTTAAAATTAGTTCCATACGGCTCTACGACAACTATGCCGACTATTATCACCCGACGGGTACCAAGCACAGCTTTTTTCGCAGGTTTTACTGTATTGTATCATGTTTTTTGAAGTTTGTCAAGTTTTCGAATGGATATTTTTTACATGGGATATAACGTTTAAAATCATATTTTCAATTTCGTTTTTGAAGCAACATTCTTTAGGACATATTTTTCCTTTTCTTTCCATACATATGTTGAAAAATATGATATAATTTTGGGATGATTTTATATAAAACATATAGCGAAATTTTTGATTGATAAGGAGTTTTATTGTATATATTTAGGATAATAATATGAGAAAAGAATATATATTAAAACATAAAAATAATGAAGTAATATATTTTGATATGGATAATGAAAAGTATAAGTTGTTATCTATAGGAAATATAGTAAATTATAACAGGCTGCCATTTTCTTTAGAATATAAGGATAATTTAATAGAATGTGCGGTACAATTAAATGCATGGATTAGAGGGAGAGGATTATCAGAATCAAGAAAAGATTTAAATGATATTAAAAAATTATTTAATACTGATGATGAATGTAAATTAATTGTTCAATCATACGGTATGAATGTAACAGATCATTATTGGATACATGAAAGTGAAGAAAATTTAAAATGGGAAAATCTCAATTGTTTTGAAAATATATTTGATGAGATAAAAATAGGAAATAATAATGATCCTACATTAGATAAAGGTGTTAAGGAAAAATCACCAAATTTTTGCGTTGATGGAAG
>WQRT01000131.1 GCA_009786625.1 Treponema sp. | reverse complement strand
TCCAGAACTATAAAAAATCATCTGACAATTTTAAAGCGGAAAACAAGGCAGGAAAACCGCGTTCAAATTGCCGTTTTTTCAATCGTGTACGGGTTTGTAAGTGCGGAACAGCTCAACATAGGAAATAATAGACAATTTACGGATGATATAATACAATGATCATGTCCGGGGCTAGTTTAGTTTCCGGAAATTCTTACCAAAAAATAAATGTCCGGGGGTAATAAATGGGAACAATTTGCGGAATTGATCTGGGAACACAGAGCTGTAAGCTGGTTGTGTACGATTATGAAAAGAAGGCGATAATTGCCCAATCTTCAGCGCCGGTTGATATCATTGCCCAGAATGACGGCACAAGGGAACAAAAGTGCGAATGGTACGATGAAGTCGTAAAAATCTGTTTTGATAAAATCGATAAAAAAATAAAAAGCACAATCGCGGCAATCGGCGTTTCCGGGCAGCAGCACGGTTTTGTTCCTCTTGATGATAAGGGTAAGCCCGTCTATAACGTAAAACTCTGGTGCGATACATCAACCGCCGCGGAGTGCGATGAACTGACAAAGGCAATGGGCAGCGAGAAAAAATTGATCGAAAAAGCCGGGCTTCCGATGCGTCCGGGATATACAGCGCCGAAAATCATGTGGCTAAAAAACCACAAACCTAAAGCGTTTGAAAAACTGCGGCACATTCTTCTGCCGCACAATTACATCAACTTTTTATTAACAGGCGAGTATTGGGCGGAATACGGCGACGCGAGCGGCATGGCGCTGTTTGATGTTAGGGAGCGCAAATGGTCGTCCGCGGTCTGTAAAAAGATCTCTCCCGATATCGAAAAATATCTTCCCGCGCTTACCGCGTCCGAAAAAACAGCCGGAAAGGTAAGTAAAGCCGCGGCTGAGCTGTACGGCATTAACGAGGGTGTAATTGTCTCTTCAGGCGGCGGCGATAACATGATGGCGGCTATAGGCACAGGAGCCGTGCGCGATGGCTTTTTAACAATGAGCCTGGGTACATCCGGCACGCTTTTCGGTTTTTCAAAAACTCCTGTTATCGATCCTACGGGAAACCTCGCAGCGTTCTGCTCTTCCTCAGGGGGATGGCTGCCGCTTCTTTGCACGATGAACTGCACGGTAGCAAGCGAAGAAATGCGCGGCTTACTTGGGCTGGACGTAAAAGCCTTTGACGCGGAAGCCATGAAAGCTCCAATCGGCGCGGACGGCATTGTGATCCTTCCATTCTTTAACGGCGAAAGGACGCCGAACCTTCCCAACGGAAGGGCGAGCGTTAACGGCATCACAACCGCGAATTTTAAAAAGGAAAATCTCGCCCGCGCCGCGCTTGAATCGGCAATCTTCGGCATGAGAATCGGCCTTGACGGATTTATCTCGCTCGGCTTTAAGCCGAAGGAAATTCACATAACAGGCGGAGGCGCGAAAAGCCCGATCTGGCAGAGCATTGCAGCTAACGTGATGAATCTGCCTGTGCGTATTCCCGCAGGCTCCGAAGCCGCGGCGATGGGCGGCGCGATTCAGGCGCTGTGGTGTCTTGAGCACTCAGAAGGGAAAAAGACAACCATCGAATCGTTAGCTGATCAGCATGTCGCGATGGGCGACACGATAAAACCGGATAAGAAAAGCGTTGCCGCTTACAATGACGCGTACGCGGTATACTCAAAGTATCTTGGGGCATTGAGCCCTCTATATAAATAATTTAAGGAGAAGGTTATGGCAGATTATTACGTTGGGGCAAAAGAATATTTCCCCGGAATCCAAAAGATCAAGTACGAAGGACCAAAGAGTAAAAATCCTCTCGCGTTCAAGTATTACGACGCTGATAAAGTTATCGGCGGAAAAAAGATGAAGGATCATCTTCGTTTCGCGATCGCCTACTGGCACAGTTTCTGCGGCGACGGCGGCGACCCGTTCGGACCGGGAACCCACATCTTCCCATGGAATGTTGACGCGAAAGATCCGATGGACGCGGCGGACAAAAAAATGGACGCGGCGTTTGAATTCTTTACGAAGATCGGCGCTGAATATTACGCGTTCCATGACAGGGACATAGCCCCTGAAGGCGCGAATCCCGCCGAGAGCGAAAAAAACCTTAAAACGTTAGTTGCAAAGGCGAAGAAGCTTCAGGGCGAAACAGGCGTAAAACTTCTTTGGGGAACGGCNAATGTTTTCAGNAACCCGCGCTTTATGAACGGNGCCGCGACCAATCCCGAGTTCGGCGTTGTCGCTCTTGCCGCGACGCAGGTAAAAGCCGCGATTGACGCGACCATCGANCTTGGCGGCTCCGGCTACACATTCTGGGGCGGNCGCGAAGGCTACATGAGCTTACTCAACACAGACCTTAAAAGAGAAAAAGAAAACCTCGCGCGCTTTTTAACAATGGCGAGAGATTACGCGCGTAAGCAGGGATTCAAAGGCGTGTTTTACATCGAACCCAAACCGATGGAACCGACAAAGCATCAGTATGACTTTGACACAGAAACGGTCATCGGCTTTTTACGCCAGTGGGGTCTTGATAAAGATTTCCGTATGAACATCGAAGCGAACCACGCCGAGCTTGCAGGCCATGACTTCGCCCACGAGCTTGAAACAGCGGCGGTCGCCGGTTTCTTCGGCTCCGTAGACGCGAACCGCGGCGACTTTATAAACGGCTGGGACACAGATCAGTTCCCGATGAGCTATTACGAAACGGCGATGGCGATGTACATCATTTTGAAGATTGGCGGCTTTACGGTCGGCGGACTCAACTTCGATTCAAAGATTCGCCGCAACTCTGTAGATCCAGCGGATCTTTTTGTCGCGCATGTCGGCGGCATGGATGTATTCGCGGTAGGTTTGCAAATCGCGCAGCGCATGATCGATGACGGCGTTATCCCCAACTTTGTAAAGAATCGTTACGCGTCATTTACGTCAGGCGACGGCGCGAAATTCTCCAAAGGCGAACTCACGCTTGAACAGCTTTCGAAGATCGGAACAGACGCGGGTTACGGCAAAACAGGCATCACAAGCGGCAAGCAGGAATACCTTGAGAATGTTTTAAACGGATATTTATTAGGACTTTAATGTTTAGTTGCTAATGCAGCTAATGTTTATTGAGAGCCTTCGGCTGCTTGCTTCAGCCGGAGGCTTTTTTATTTATTTGACGCAAGCGCCTTTAACATATACGGCAAGGCTCTTGAAATATTTGTGTCGTAAATCTGCACATTGATATTTTTAATATCTTCGCCAAGCTCATGGAAAGCGACAATATCCTGATGGATAAATTTCGCCTTGTAATATTCGCGCTTTTTCTTATCGCTTGAAATTTCCGCCGCTTCCTCAGGAGTCGGAGCGCGGAAACCGACAAGTAATTTTTCTGTTACCCAGCGGTTGTGTTCTATAAGCGACGCGAGGTTTATCTGCTCTCTGTCAAGTTCAACGCCTTCTTTTATGCAGAGCGAACGCTGTTTAACCGGAATAAAATTCGCCGCGTAACGGTTCGACGCTTTCAACGCCGGCATATTTTCGCTTTCCTTCCATTTGTTCTCCCAGTTTTCTCTTATTATTTTTTCATCAAATTCTGTGATTGTCTGTTCTACATCAAATCTCGTTTCGTCGTACGCGTATTTAACCATCATCGGCAGAAGATCATCGGCTTTTGATATTTCATAACATTTGTTTAACATACCGAAAGGACGAAGATTCTTGTATTTGCGGTATATATCGCCTTCTCTTTCTTTTGACAGCATCGATACGATTGCGTGTGACTGTTCCTGCCTTACAAGAACGCTCACGCCTGAGTCAAACACGATTGGCGGCAGATAGAGCGCGGCGGCGAGAGCGGCGGAAGAATCATGTAATGTCACCGCTATTGTAAGATAGCTTGTTTCACCTAACGCAGTTTGCTCCAGATATTTTTGAACCTCATCATCTTCAAAATGCGCCTTGATAAACTCCATTTCAATATCTGTAAATTTTACTTTTCCGCTTTTATTATCATTTTTGACATTTTCCGAAAAATATTGATACGAATAATCAATCTCGTTAAATAAACCGCGTAAACGGAATTTTAAAGAATTCATTTTGACATCCGCTTCTTTATCTATAAACGTAATGCGGGTCTTAATACCTTTTGTAATAAAATTCGGAAAGTGGCAGATTTGCGCCGCCTGTAAGCCAAGCGCGATACCCATGTCAGACATTCCGAGTATAACAAGATGAACACGCCTTGTACATTCGGCTGTTACCGCTTTATGATCAAGAGGCGTGTAGATAATTTCCCCGCCGTTATATTTATTTTTTACAAAGACTTTCTGCGCCCACATATCATAAAAATTAATCGGTATAAAGTCGATATGCTCGCGCACTCCGGAAATTTCCTGGCGTTCAAAAGCGGCGAATGTGGAGTGATGTTTAAACAATACATGACATGGTATATTTTTTCTTCCCGTTTTTTTAAGTATATCAATTATTATTTTTAAACAGTCAATGTTTTTTGAATCATGCGCGTCTTCATTCATGTCGCCGAATAAATAAATAACTTTACTTTTGTGAATATTTAATTTTTCGATATCTTCAAGTAATATTCTGTTCCCGCTGACTACATTTACTTTTTTTCTAAGATTTCCGTTCAAATTGTAAAAGAGTACGCGGCGGACTTTACCGACATCATCCGAAGTTTGCAAAACAAGCTCGTCTTTTCTCGCGTGCTGTTCAATAAGCTCATCGCAAATGTGATCATAACCGATAACAACTACATGATCATTGTATGAATAATAAATCTCGCCGTTTCTGATCCGCGCTATCCGTTGATAAATTGTATTTGTAAACAGCGCGACAAGTATCCCGGCGAACATAACCATGCCGAAGATGTTTGTCAGAAAAACAAGCAGGCGTTCGTTTCCGTTTAAATGTTCAAACCCGCCTGAATTGATAAAATTATGGACAGTATTCCAAAATGTCCGATCTGCGGGCGTTTCCGGTAAACGCGGAAATAAAATCATTCTGGCGGCGAATAAAATTGAAAAAACAACAGCAGCCAAAAAAATGAAAAATAAAATTTGTTTTCCCAATGAACCTGAGATAATGCGGTCAATGGCGCGTGTCAATTTATCTAAAGGCTTATTCATTTTACACTCCCGGAAAAAATATTTTTATTACAAATGTTTTTTAATTCCGTCAAACAGCGCGTCACATACAATATCAACTTCGTTAGCTGTCATTGCAGGAAACAGCGGCAGCGTAAGTTCGTGCGCGCAGACATACTCCGCTTTCGGCGTCGGATTAACCTTATCTCTGTACGCGCTGAACCCCTGAACCGCCGGATAATGTATGCTTGTCTGAATCCCGTCTTTTTTCATTGATTCGATTACAGCGGCTCTGTCAATTTTTTCGGCAAGTAAAACCGGCATTATATGGTAATTCGGTTTTCCGCGCGAAAAATTTCTATAAGGAATAGAAATTCCTTTAACGCCGTCAAGGCGGCTGTAGTAATGTTCTACTAGGTTCTTGCGCTTTTCGTTTGATTCAGCTAATTTCTCAAGCTGGACAAGAGCGAGCGCGGAGCTTATCTCGTGTATGCGGTAATTTAAACCGGGAGACTCAACATCGTACGAGGACGCTCTTCCCTTAAAGCGGTCAAACGAAGCGGCGGACATCCCGTGCGAACGCATGAGCTTTAGTTTCGCGTAACATTCCTCATTTCGCGTAACAACCATGCCGCCTTCCCCGGCCGCGATATTCTTGTTGGCGAAAAAACTGAACGCGGAAATATCGCCGAAAGTNCCGAGCGGCNGCCCTCGATCCGGNGAAACGNAATAATCCGCTCCCGGGGTGTGAGCGCAATCCTCAATAAGAATAAGATTATACTTTTTACATAACGCTGTAATGCGCTCCATATCGCAGGCAAAACCGGCAAAATGAACGATCATCAGAGCTTTAGTTTTAGGTGTTACGCGCTTTTCGATATCATCGGGATCAATCGACCAGTCTTCAAGAGAAGTAATATCGGCAAGAACATTCCGCGCGCCAGCTATCTCCGTTACATTTTGATCGGCGATAAAAGTCAGGGACGGTGTAATAACTTCATCACCCTTACCTATACCGCAGGCAAGAANCGCCATGTGAAGCGCGGCTGTCGCGCTTGAAACAGCNAGGCATTTGGAATCATGCCCCAAAAANACGGAAAAAGCNTTTTCAAAAGCGTAAGTTTTTTCGCTGATGCTAATCCAGCCTGAATCAAGCGTTTCCTTTACAGCCTGATACTCCCTGTCGTCATAATCAATTTTATGAAGTTGTACGCGCCACATAGATTTGGATATAATATCATATTTTTACATAAAAATCACTTGTTAAAATTGATAAATAGCGGTATATTAATGTTATCCCCGCACGAGGAAAGCGCCATGAAAAAAGTATTAGAAAAAGGCCGCAAAACATTAAGAAGGCTTTTCCTTATTTTGGGAGCGGCATCGGTTTCCCTGATTTTTCAAGCGTGCTATGGAATGCCGATGGACACATACGAATATGAAGATGAAGGCACAACCGGAGAAGTATCGGAAGAGGAATCACCGAAAACCAAATCTGAATAAGAGGTTACGCGATGTTAAAACTTTCTGAAAAAAGCCGAAAAATTTTAAGGGCGATTTACAGAGGCCTCGGAGTGACCGCTGTTTCCACGGTATTTTTTACATGTCAATATGAAACCGCCGGCGGGGGCGCATACGGAATGCCTCCCGATTACTGGGAGAACGAAGAGATCCTTATAACCGGATGCGTAATATCTAAAAAAACTAATGACCCGATTGATGGAATTTGCATCTATATAAACGATGTTCCTTATTATTCACCGAGCTTTACGTATTCCAACGGCATGTTTTATATTTATGCGCCTATTATGGATGAATATACAATTATAATAACAGATATCGACGGCGGCATAAACGGCAGATACAAACAACAAACAATCACCATTACAAAGGATCAAGCGCAAACCAACTGGGATAATATGTATACCGATCCGTTTATAATCTTGCTGGAAGAAGAAGACGACGAAACCGAAGCTGAACAGGAAACCGGCGAAGAAGAAAATGAGGATTAGTTTTTCACANTTCCTGTTTAATCAATTCCGAAAAAACGAAATAAAACTGCATGAGCTTACTTATCTTTTTTGGGAATGTACACAACGCTGCAATCTCCATTGCCTCCACTGCGGATCGGATTGCAAAAAAGACGCGCAAATAAAAGACATTCCTTTTGACGATTTTCTTAAAGCCATCCTTCCGGTAAAGGAAAAATATAAAAATAAAATAACAGTAGCGATAACAGGCGGCGAACCTATTCTCCGCGAAGATCTTCCCGAATGCGGCAGGGAATTGAGAAAAAACGGTTTTCGCTGGGGTATCGTTACAAACGGATTTGATTATACAGGAGAAATGCACTCAAAACTTCTTTCGTCAGGAATGGGGTCTATAACTGTCAGCCTTGACGGGATGGAATCGTCACATAACTGGCTGAGAGCAAACAATCAAAGTTTCAGCCGTGCCGTAAACGCTATTGATCTTGTCGCATCTTCGCCGCGCCTTTTTTACGATATAGTAACCTGCGTTAATAAAAAAAATATCAATGAACTTGATGAGATAAAAGAATTCCTCGCGTCGCGCCATGTTAAGGCGTGGAGGCTTTTTACAATATGGCCGATAGGAAGAGCCGCAAATAACGATGATCTGCTTTTAAACCCGCAGGAATTAAAAAAGCTGATGGACTTCATTGTAATGGCGCGTAACGACAAACGCATTAAAACAGCTTTTAGCTGCGAAGCCTATTGCGGTGAATATGAGCGTAAAATCCGCGATGCTTACTTCTTCTGCCGCGCCGGATCAACGATTGCGTCGGTTTTGATTGACGGCTCAATATCGGCGTGTCCCAATATCAACAGGAGTTTTGTACAAGGCAATATCTATAATGATAATTTCCTTGACGTATGGGAAAAAAAGTTTGACGTTATGCGAAACCGCAAGTGGTCAAAAACCGGCATCTGTAAAAACTGCGATTCATTTAAAAACTGTAACGGCGGCGCCATGCATTTATGGGACGAAAAGATGGATAATATTAAAACGTGTATTTATCAGCGGTTAGCTATATAGACAAGGCAAGGCAGAGGACCGGGGGATCACAAAATATTCGCAGGAACCTGCTTCCGGGCTCCGGCACCTATACGTGAAAGAATAATAATAATTGGCTTGACTGTTTTTTATATTTATAATAACATTAACAATCATTAGAG
>WQRT01000130.1 GCA_009786625.1 Treponema sp. | reverse complement strand
TTGTTTGGGTTATGGTCATACTCAGAATATAACATGAAACAATGCAATTAACAATGAATTATTGTATCGCTCATCCTGAAACATTGAGACATTTGAAAAAAGGCAGCTTTTTCTAAGATAGAGGGTGGATAAGAGCGTGGTGATTTTGTAATGAGGAATGTAAAGTTATGGTAAAAGCAAAAATTAAATTTCTAACACTTTGCGTTTTAATGATCACAATGACGGCGTGGACTGCTTATGCCAGAACAGGGGATGTTGTCGGGCTTGCAGTGGTTGTGGATTTCCCGGATTTAAGAAATGGCGCAACACGCGCTTCTATCGATGAATGGCTCAACGGCGCGGGGCGGCTTACTGTCCGCGGTTATTTTCATGAAGTTTCAGGCGGCAGGCTAAATTTTACAAACATTATTACGCCGGTTATTACAATGGATAATCCAAGGAGATATTACGATATTGACAGGAGAGATCAGCCTCTAAGTAATGAACGTCTTCAAATATTTCTGGCGGAAGTGTTGAACAAACTGAGCAGAACCAATATCGATCTGTCAAGGATAACAAGAGACGCAAATAACAGAGTGTCGGCTTTGAGCATATTAATCACCGGCGGTGATACTCCGGCGCAGCAGATGAGGGGGCTTAGGAGTCACGCCGGAAATGTAAACCGGGATGTTACGATAAGGGGTCTTACTTTCAGGAGATACCAAATCTCGGACGGGCTTGGCAGCGGCAGTATAATACCGGGAATAAAAACATTTATACATGAAACCGGACATTCATTGATGGGGTGGCCCGATCTTTATAATACAATCGGCGGGGTTAGTTCTGGGCTTATTACCGGGGCCAGGGATTCCGGTTTGGGATCATGGTGCTTAATGGCAGACTACGGGATGGCTCCCAATCCGTATTTCAGGCATACCGCCGGATGGATAGATGTTACGGATATTACTAATGCGCGTAACGGGATGACGTTTACCCTTAACGCGAACGCTGACACTGCATTGGTTTACAGAAGGAATGAAAAGGAAGCCTTTTACATTGAGGCGCGGAGCCAGAGCGCGGACATGGGAACTTATATGGGAGGAATTCCCGCCAGAAGCGGCGGGCTTGCGATATGGCATATTGACACGGACGATTCAATCGAACGCTCAGGACGCTTTCCTGTCAGGCTTGTTCAGGCTGACGGAAGGAATGATCTTCAAAACGGAGCCAACGGCGGCGACGACACCGACCTTTTCCGCGCGGGTGTTAATCAGCATTTTTCAAGCGCGACTCATCCGGCTGCCGTATGGACGGACGGAACGCCTTCCGGTTTAAGAATCACAGGGATAAGCGCGAGCGGACCTGTGATGACATTCACTATTGGCGATATTCCGCGCACGTCAGCTAACGATTTTCTTTTGCAGGTTTTGTCTTACGCTAACGCGCAGAGAAGCATGGTTATAGAACTCAATCAGGATATTACGCTTAACGCTGTTGTCAATATACCTGTGCCTAGAAATCCTGACGCGGCGCTTACAATACGCAGCGTAAATCCCGCACGCCCTGTTACCATTAAACGCGGTCACTCCGGTGATTTATTTCGTTTATCATACGGTCCGCGCGGCTCAAACGGAAAATTTTCAGGCGCGACACTTATTTTGGAGAACATAATTCTTGACGGCGATGTCGCTAATTATCCCGGCAATTCAACTCCTCTGGTGCGGGTTGACGGCATCTTTCATGAATATCTGGATCGGAACGGCCATGTTTTAGAAGAAGAAAACGAAGGAAGCACATTTATAATGAACTCAGGCGCGGTTTTGCGTAACAACTCCGGCAGCGGCGTAGTTGTTCAAAGCAACTGCGTTTTCACCATGAACGGCGGAGAAATCTCTGGCAATATCTCAAACACTGTAAATGTTAGAGAGGTTGTCTTTGCCACCTTTATTATGAGGGAAACACATATCAGCGACAGCACAGGCGGCGGCGTGAATGTAGCAGGGTATCGAAGCGTAATCACTATGAACGGCGGAAGAATCATCAATAATTTAGGCGGAAGCATAAGGAATGTTGTTGAGCAGAATAATATTACTCCTAATGTCAGCAGGATCGATCTAAACGGCGGCGTTATAGTCGGAGTTGTTACTACTTTCAATCTTACAAGGCTGCTGGTTCCTTTAATTTACGGAAGGCACAATCTTAACGGTACTGTTACAGCGCTGTGGAATATACCGCGCAGAGGAAGCGGCTCCGTAATAGATACCACAGTTCCCTATTACAGTAACGGAATGTTTCACTACGGCGAAGGCTCTGTCACGGATTTGATTCTATCCGAACAGGGCGCAGCCTCTTGGGGTTTACAGGACGGTGTATCGGGCATAGTTTACAGAATCGGCGCGAGTGCTGGAAGCTCCGCTGCAAGCACAGGTTTTGTTCCGATTGCAGGCGTAAATGTCAGCGGCGCGGCAGAGGCTATTACGACAATGGCTGCTTTCACAGGTCAGATACGCGCTCACGCTGCTACAAGGGGAGATGTCGTAATCAATGTCGGGCGTAACTTAACGATAGATACGCGAATTGTAATTCCGGCCGCGGCTTCCGGCGGCAGGCTTATCATCCGCAGCGCCAATCCTTCCTCTCCCGTTATTTTTACGCGCGGTGTTACGGGACACTTATTCACATTATCCGCGGGCGCGAATGTTGTCCTTGAAAATATCATTATTGATGGAGACGGCGGAGGCAGCTTCGCGGCGGCAGGCGGCGTATTGATTCGCGTAGAGAGAGGCGGTTCTCTTACCATTAATGACGGCGTAATTGTGCGTAACAACACGAATCTCCGTTTGCAGGGAAGNGGTATTACTGTAAGCGGAACGCTTAACATGACAGGAGGCGAAATTAGCAGCAACATCACNAGCCCCACTTTAGCGTCAAGCGGCGGAGTNAGTATTGATCGCTACGGTACGTTCANCATGTCAGGCGGAATAATCATCGGCAATACCGGNGGCGTAAGCGCGGACAGGGACAGCTCTTTTACGATGTCAGGCGGCGCGATCAGAGAAAACATGGAACACGGCGTAAACAGCCATAATACAAGCGCAAATCAAGCTGTACTGACTATGACAGGCGGCGTAATATGTGACAACGCAAAACGCGGCGTAAAAGGCACACTAACCATGTCAGGCGGCAGGATCAGCGGCAACATGGACGGCGGTGTTCAAGGGTCTCTGATTATGTCAGGCGGCGAGATAAGCAGCAACAACACCGGCGGTGACGGCGGCGGCGTGCTTGTAATCGCAAATGGATCGTTCACAATGTCAGGCGGCATAATTCGTGGTAATGCCGCCGAAAGAGGCGGAGGCGGGGTCAGCGCGGCCGCAAGCGGACGGAACTCGTCGGTATTCGTAATGAGTGGCGGCGAGATAACCGGCAACAGAGCAGTTTTAGGCGGCGGCGTAAGCATCCGCGGGAGCAGTACATTCATTTTGGAAAACGGTATAATCAACGGCAACAGAGCAGTCCGATCAGGCGGCGGCGTTCATGTCGAAGGCGAGTTCAACATGACAGGCGGTGAGATAAGCGGCAACAGCGCAGAAAGATACTCAGGCGGCGTTGACCTTGAAGGCGTATTCAATTTTAGCGGCGGCGTGATTGGCAGCAATACCGTTGGCAGCGCCCGCAGCAACGTTGCAGGTACCGGTGTTTTCAACAGAACCGGCGGCGAAATAATTGACAGGTAAGTATTGCAATTTCACGAAACTCTGTGTAGTTCGCGGCTAAAAAAAATTCTTCCGTTCTTGTAGTTCGCGGCAAAAATCACAAAACCTTTTTCTCAATCCACTTGTTGCTCAGCCAGCGTTTGGTGAAGAAGATACCGCGAAAGAGGAAATCCGCGCCCATCGCGAGGTATACGGCGACGGGTCCAAACTCCAGCGTGTACGCCATGAAAAACGCGGAGCAAACCCTTACGAGCCACATGGTGCAGACAGCGACGATCATGATGTAACGCGCGTCTCCGGCGGCTTTAAGCGCGTTTGGAAGGACGAAGGACGGACACCAGAATAATGTTGATGTAACGCAGTGAACTCTTAAAAATAACGCGCACATATCATGCGCTTCCGAGGAAAGATTAAAGATGCTGATTATAGGATTCATAAAAATAAAAATATTTACGTTAATTACAAAATATGTGATGTAGGATAAGATCATTATCTTCTTTGTGTATTTTTTCACGGCGAGGTAATCTCCCGCTCCTATACACTGTCCGGCTACAATCATGAGGCCCATTCCAAAACCGCTTCCGGGCATGAAGGCGATGGAATTGATTGTCGCTCCTACGGCGTTAGCTGCAATAGCCGCTGTTCCGAAAACCGTAAAGATTCTTGTTACAAGTATTTTGCCGATCTGAAACATTGACGCTTCAAGGCCGCTAGGGATTCCGATGTTAAGGATGCGCTTTATCATGTCGCCTTCAAATTTTATTTTTTCAATGCCGAATAGATTGATTATTCTTGTTTTATCGCGCATTAAAAGATGAATTAATAAAACCGCGGCGATTACCCGCCCTAATAATGTTGTAATGGCCGCTCCCATAACGCCGAGTTTCATCACATAGATAAAAAGAGCGTTACCTCCTATCGTAAAAATGTTAAGCAGCATTACCGTGCGCATCGGCACTTTTGAATTTCCCATGCTTCTGAACATCGCGGCGGCCGCCGTGTACAACGCAAGAAAAGGATACGAGAGGGCGATAAATAAAAAATAAATATCGGCGCTTTCCATAACATCGTCCGCTATGTTTCCGTAAATCGCGCTCAGCATCATCCGGCGGGTGAATATCGTTATGATCATCAGGATAACAGAAATTATTACGCTTATGTAAATGAGCTGCCTCGCGGAAGCGCAGGCGTTTTTTTCCTCTTTACGCCCGATGTATTGGCTTGCGACGACTGAGCCGCCTGTGGCAATGGCGTTAAACGCGGTTATTATAAGGAAGTTAATCGTCTCGACAAGCGAGATGCCNGACATCGCGTATTCGCCTACCGAGCTTACCATCACCATGTTGACNATTCCNATCATCACGACGAGGAGCTGCTCGGTAATAAGCGGCCAGAAAAGGGAGAAAAGACGTTTATTGTTCCAGTCCATGGGCGCGAGNGTTACGGGAATTTCTGANACTGCGCTTGAGACCGGTTTATTAACCAATTATTTCTCCTTGAATATTTATTTATTTAACATTTTTATCTGAAAAATNTTTGGATCAAGTCAGATATTTTACTTTTACATAAATTATGTTATATTACAAGTATGGCNAATATGTTCGATTATCTGGCGTGGAGAGGCGATCTGGATTTTAACGCATCTCCGTTTAACCCTGTAGACAGCGTAATTTTGTCGCAACTTTCCTATCTTACTCTGGACGGCATAGTTCCCGGTCCTGATGATAATGACGCGGTTAGCATCGCGCTCGCCGTCAGGGTCTACAATGAAAAAATCAACAGCCCTGAAGGTTTAAAACTAACATCAACCTTTAAGGAAGATCCGGATTTAATCAGGGCGCTGGGTTCTTCCAAACGGTTCGGCGATTGCCAGCTTTTCGGTTATGTCAACAAATTTGACACGGAACGTGAGCTGCAATTTTCCGCGCTTTGCGTGTACAAGAATGATTATTCCTGTTTCGTTGCGTACCGCGGAACAGACACTTCCATCATCGGCTGGAAGGAAGATATAAATATGTGTTTTAAAGATGTGATACCTTCGCAGTCGGAGGCCGCTGATTATCTTGATAAGATGGCTGCCGTAATAGCAGGTTCCATCCGCGTAGGCGGCCATTCAAAAGGCGGAAACCTCGCTATCTACGCTGCATCCAAGTGCGGCAAAAAAGTACAGCAGCGCATAACGGACGTTTACAGCAATGACTCTCCGGGGTTTAAAAATAATTTCCTNAAGAGCGCCGGTTTTCTGGCGGTTAAAGACAGGATTCATTCATATATTCCTCAGGCTTCGGTTGTCGGGATGTTTCTGGAGCGCGGAAATGAATGTACAGTGATAAAAAGCAATGAAAAGGGGCTTATGCAGCACAGTCTTTATTCGTGGGAAGTTACGCGCAACGATTTGGTACGCGCCGAAAAATCCACCGCGGGCAGCCGTTTTATCAACAACACCCTTCGTGAATGGATCGAAAGTTTCAGCGTTGAGTACCGCGAGCAGTTTATCGAAGCTCTTTATCATATCTTCAGCGTCGCGGATGTTAACTCTATTACAGAGCTTGAAAAATCATGGTTTACCGTGGCGGGGAAGGTGTTTAAATCACTTAACAATGTTGAAGAACCAAAAAGAAAGCTGATAAGAAATGTAATGAAAGGGCTTTTCGATTCCGCAAGACGAAATCTTGAAACGCTGTTTGAAGCCAAGTAACCGCCGGAAGATTTATGCACATAACGGCTGAAGCGGCTGAAAATTTTTCCGGTTTTCTGATCCATGTTTACCCCGATACAAGGAAAAACAGGATGTACCTTCTCGGCAGGCTTTCTGACGGAAGATCGTTTGCCGCTGTCGAAGATGACTGGAGGCCTTATTTTCATATCCCGGAAGAAGTTTTTCCCGCGGCCGCGCATCTTCTTAAAACATTTGATTATAAAGAAATAAAAGCGTTGGAATCTTTTTCAGGCAGGGAAAAACTTGTCTGTCTCCAATTTAATAATTACAATGAACGTTACCGCGCCGCCGCCATTCTTGAAGAAAACAACATTCAAAGCCCTGACGCGTCAATCAAACCCGCCGAGCAATTTTTAACAGAAAAACAATTACGCGGTTATGTGCGCATAACAGGTGTTCCCCGCGGCGGCAGAATGGTTGATGTTATTATTAAAAAACCTGATTTTTCCCCGCCGCCGAAGTCATTATTAATAGCTCTCAGGATCGCTTCCATAGACATTGAAACAGATGTTAATACAAATATAATACGCGCCATCGGTATCGCGTGGACAGACGCGCCGGGCGGCGAAATTGCAGCTAACGTAATTAAAGAGAAAGTCAGCGTCTTACTGCCGCAGAACGCTTCGTCAGACGGGTCTGCCGCGTCATTAAACGCTCAACACTCAGCGTCTATCACATTTTATAACAGCGAAAAGCAAATGCTGTCAGGCTTTTACAATGACATTCACGAAATTGATCCTGATGTTCTGACAGGCTGGAATTTTCTTGACTTTGATTTTCCGCATCTTGATAAACGATTCGCAGAACACGGACTGCCGTTTTCTATAGGAAGATCGCTTGAAAGCGCGAAATTTTTACCGGGTGATGACGGCGGCGGCAAGTTTTACAATAGAAGGTCATCGGCGGCGCTGGTTCCCGGCAGGCAAGTGCTGGACGCGCTCCGCGTAATGAGGGCAGGGACGCAGGGAGCGTCTTCAAGAGCGCAGAGCTTTACGCTTGATGATGTCGCGCAGAAAATTCTCGGCGAAGGAAAAACCGTCAGCGAAACAGGCGATGATAAAATCGCCGCTCTTGACCGTCTTTACTGTGATGATCCGGCGGCTTTCGGTTTGTACTGTATGCGTGACGCGGATTTAGTTTTAAAAATCCTTTCAAAGACCGGCCTTTTCCGCCTGACATTGGAACGCGCTTCCCTTACAGGCGTTTCGCTTGATAAAGCATGGACAAGCGTTGTCAGTTTTGAACGTGTATATGGAATGGAACTCGCGAAACGCGGCATTGCTCCTCCATGCGCGGTTAGCGGCGGCGTAACAGGAGCGGCGGGAGGAACAGTGCTTGACTGTGACAGCGGCATTTTTAACAATGTTGCAGTATTCGATTTCAGAAGCCTGTACCCGACTGTTATTCAAACTTTTAATATCGATCCGCTTTCGCGCGAAAGAGCTCCGGCGCAAGAGGAAAAATGCATTGTTGCGCCTAACGGCGCGCGGTTCTCACGCGAACACGGGCTGCTGCCGCCTCTGATCGCGGAATATTTTGATACAAGGCGCGAAGCCATTAAAAACGGAGACAAAACCGCAGCTCAAGTTTATAAAATATTAATGAACAGTTTCTACGGTGTCCTTGGAACATCCGCGTGCCGGTACGGGAAAAGTTCTTTGGCTGGAGCTATCACATCCTTCGCGCGAATGTGGCTTCTTTTTTCGCGGGACTGGTTTAATAAACAGGGGATGAACGTGCTTTACGGCGATACCGATTCGTTGTTTGTGCAGACAAACCTTAACGATGTTCCGTTAGCTGAATTTGAAAGTTATTGTACTGCGCTTGTAAAGGAAATAAATCAATTAATTTCGCAAACTATAAGAAGCGAATATGATTTGGAATCTTTTATCGAACTTAGATTTGA
>WQRT01000129.1 GCA_009786625.1 Treponema sp. | reverse complement strand
TTTAAAAAACGGTCAGCATCTGAAAGGCCGTCAAGCAGAGCGGGAGGAGGAATTTTTAAAAATATTTCTTTTAAGAATGTCTCGCGTTGTACCGGCAGATAACGGTATGGATTTTCTATTGTATTTTTTACATGAGATAAACCCGTACTTTCAGGAATCACTACAGAAATATTTTCGTCAGGAACAACAGCCTGACAAATTAAAACATTTTGCTCTTTGCAATCCGTTCCCTTTTCTTTAACAATTTTAACCCGGCATTTCTGACAAGTACCTTTTCCTCCGCATGGCGTCTCAACAAAAACACCTGCGCTTCTTGCTGCTTCAAGAAGAGATGAACCTTCCGGTTTTTCTATAGTGATGTTATCCGGTAAAAAAGTAATATTCAACATATGTATAATATCATCTGTTACCGCTGACTGCTTTAATACGTTATTCGAAATTCGGCGCTACATTCAACGCGGTTTATTATCGTCAATTATTCGTTCCTGAATCTCTGCGTCATGGGAGAGACGCATCGGGCTAAATCTAAATTATCTCCATTTTGAAAAGCCAGATTAATATTGTTGGAATTAACTATTGTCAACAGGACATTTTCTGTTCTATCGCAGGATTTCCATTCCACTTCATCCTGATGATACTCCTCGATGATATGTATTGTTATATTATTCCCGGATAAATTCCATCTTCCTTTATATCCAAAAGATGATCGCCCAAGATTTTCTTCCTCTGCGGAAAAGTTATCATATGATTGTAAAATGTAGTGCCGGAATGTTTCCGCTTCATAAAACCTTTCATAACTGCCGTCCGCTCCAAAGATATAACTGTTTGATCTTTCGCCGCACCAGCTTGGACTGCATATCTCGCCTTCTTCCAGAATTCCTCTGCGGTGCCAATATCCCGCCAATGCCTGTGCCTGCGGTGATTGGATCCCCGCGTTTAATATTTCATTGTTATTACCTGATCCGGATTCAGATAATGTTTGCGTTTGAGTTGATGCCGCACCGGCTGTATTTGCTTCCGCTGTTACTTGTGTTTGCGGCTGCGTTTCTCTTTTAGGAGAGCAGGCCGCCGCCATTAAAAAGAAAATCGATAAAACGCAAATAAGAATAATTAGATTCCGATTATACATATTATTTTCTCCTGATTAAAATATTATTACACACTTGTCACTTCTTTAATATCACACTTTTAATGAACCCTTCCAGATCCGCGGCTTCGGACGGCCCGACAAGGACTTTGAAGCCGGGAAGGTTTTCTTCTAACTCGCCTGATATTTGCGCGACATAACCGGGGATAACAATTTCGCGCGTGTCTATCTGGCTTTCAAGATCAATTTCTTTTATAAATTTCGCGATACTTGCGCCGGAAAATTTACCGGCTGCCCACGCGGTTAAAACGCTGAAGCCTTCACATTCGGGGATGATAAGCCATGCTGATATGCCGGAATTTTCAACTTCGCCTGAGACAAGAAAGTATGTTAAGGAAAAATTTGTCGTAACAAAAACCGGCGATTTTCTGTCAGGCTCGCCGATTGCGTATAACTTCGGCTCAACTTGAATCGGTTTTTGCGGATCGGTAAAAATATTTTGGCGTAACGCGAGAAGCGTAATTAGCTGCGCCGGATTGAAAGACGGAAGCACAATTATTCCGCCGAATTTATTAATTTCTGTAACGGCGCAGATAAAATCTTCCATATCATTTGAAGTATTAACAAAACGAAGCCCCGCGTAACCTAACGCTTTAANATTTTTCTTTAACGCCGCTTTTCTCGCGATGGAAGCCGTTTGAAAACTTTCAGCTAACGAATATGTCTGAAACTCAATTATCAAATCGTTAAAGCCGCTCTCTTTTATCTTTGCTGTCAGATTAAAAACACCATCAACATCAGGAGCCGTTACAGCGATTATCTGGCTGTCGCGTTTTGCGATATTTACAACATCATCAGCATTTAGGGACTGGAGACTTGAGACTGGAGATTGGTTTTTTTTGTTCGATGCTGCGATAGACATACAAAGAACGCTGTGAGAACCCGCGACAGCCGCGGACGCTTTATCAAGCGAAGCAATATCATTAGCGCGGATGATCAAAGGAAGCCCGGTTTTATCGTAAACATTTTTACAATACTCGGCAAACTTTTTACTGTCATCCAACTGTCTGCTATCCCCTAACCCCTGATCCCTAACCCCTAATACTTGAGTAACAGCAACCGCGCCGACAAACAATTCTTCGCCGACGCGTACTGGACGGTAACCACGAATCTTTTCAGCTAACGCAAGATCGGATCCTTCGTCAAGATTAACGGCGATAACCGGTTTATTAACAAAAGTTTTTTCGTGCCGGTACATGACGGTCTCTTCACCTAACTTGCTTTCAACGGAAGAGCCGATTTTGACTCCCTTTACAGGCGGCTCGCTTGCCGCGCCGAGAGTCTGCTTCGCTTCATCGGAAGCGTACGGACATTCTGAAAGCATTGCCTTTTTCGCGGCAAGTTTCATCGCGAAAGCCATGCAGGTGCTTGAGCCGCATTCCTTGCAGTTAGTGCCGGGAAGGAGTTTTTGTATTTGTAATCCGCTTAACGCCATTTATCTACCCTCCCCTGCCATTAGCTGATTAATGGTTTTCTTTACCGCCGCGACAGCCTGCGGTGTATACATGATCAATATATCCGCTCCGGCGTAAAGGAGCGTCACCGCTGTCGCGGTTTCCCAATACGCCGCGCGTTTTGTCAGATCCCCCCAATCAGGGAAAACTGATTCCGGCGCTTTGAACTCCTTGATTTTCGCGCACTCCTGCCCGACTGAAACAATCATCGGACTTAAAAGCATATTGTCTCCGCCAAGCCCCGTGAGCCTTATTCGCTCCATCACCGAATACGTGTATTCGATCCCGTAACCTATGGTACTAGTCATCGGATCGATGATAATTTTTTCCGGCGAGAGTCCCATGTTAGTAAGAAGGATATTAAGCTGCTTGCTGATGTTCACATCGATCGGAGCCTGCGCGACAAGCGTGTGGCCGTATGCCATCGCTGCTCCCGCGATTGTGCGGTAATTGTCCTGTTCAACAAAATTGAAAAGAAGGTTTTCACCTTCACAGGCCTGCGCGACAGCCTTCATCACCTCGTTATTTTTTTCGTAGTGGCTGATACCGGTAATGATCAAAGGAACATCGACAGCGGCGAGTATTGATTTTACAAGATCAACGCTTTGTGACGCGCTCCTGTTTTCCCGCTCGGGATGAATACCGCCAAGGTTTACGCTGATCAAATCCGCTCCATGACGCGTAACGCAGAGCTTCGCCATCTCAACGGGATTTTTAAGAACATCGCCGTAAGCCTCGCGTAAAACCGCCGGATATTTTTCATTTACGCTGTCAAAGACCTCCATTGCAACTAACGGCCTGTTGGGCATGGCTCCTTCCCAGAAATGGAAAGGCATACAGTTCGCGCCGCCTATTGTATAAGTCCTTCCCCTTGTGCCGCCTTCCGATTTTAGATTTCCTAGTTTAACAGAATATGTTTTATTTTCTGTTTTATCAGCCGGAAGATCGAAACTTTTGATTGCGGAAATACGCGCGGAGGCTGATGGAAATTGAAGACTTGGGACTTGGGACTTGGAAACAATAGTTTCATCACCTGTTTTTGATGATGTAAAAATATTATCAAATGACGATGCTGTAAAACCGGCTGTTTTTCCAAGAAATTTTTCGCTTAACGTTTCAATTATACTTGTAATAATTTCTTTTGTTAGACTGGCTTTTACCTGTTCTGTTATTGCGGCAATATCAATATTTTGGGGACTTGAAATCGGGGACTGGGGATCGGGGACTGGGGATCGGGAGCTGGACAAGATATCACTTTCCTTACTCCGTGAAACTCCGTGTGACTCCGTGGTTAATTCTTCATTCCCTTCACTCTGAGCGAACTTGGACATATCTTCCATTGTTATCGCGGGATGCTTTGCTTTTTCCAGGAACACGCGGAGATCTTCGGCGGAAACGGCGTTATTTTCGTCCGCTATTTTGTCGATGAAACCAGGCAGCTTCTGTTCGTCAAAACGTTTTACAAGATCGTCGCGTAACAAATCTTTTAACTCTTTGGGCATCCACACAAGACGCGCGAATCCGCCTTCGGCTGAAAGGAATTTTCGGCTTGTAAGGAAGACTTTTCCGCAGCCGAAAAATCCCGGCGTTTGCTGGCCGCCGCCTACAGAACCCGCAAGCGTGGAGAAAGTCATTCCAACGGGTGTATCTCCGAGGTATTCGCGGTTGACTGCCATTACTCCGTTACATTCGGGGACATACGCGCAGATTACTTCAAAGCAGCCGCAGCTTGTCATCGGTCTGTCCATGATCGAGTACGCGCAGAAGGCCTCGATATTTTTATGGCTGTTAATGTAAACATATTCGTTGACGCCGGCCCAGATTCCCTTTACTGGATCGAGGCACTCACCTTTTTTAAGCGGCTGGTTGGGGCCTGTCTCGTCAATCTCGTAAGCGGCCTTGCCGTCGAGCCAGTTGTAAGCACCGCAAAGACCGAGGCGCTCAGGTGTAATAACGCATACATGGTTAGGCGCGAAGCTCTGGCAAAGAAGGCACGAGTAAAATGTTTCCACAGATTCATCGGTCATGGCTTCTAAGCGGCGGTTGCGTTCGTCGTATACTTTTCGCGCGATTTGAAGCCTTTTCTCGGCTTCCGCCTGATCCGTTACAAGCGTTACGCGCACTTTATCGACAATGGCGGGATAGTCAGCTAACAGTCTCGCGTGAAGTATCTCGCCGTAATGCCTTAAACGCAGTCCTTTCGCGAAACCTGCTTTGGAAACGCGCGTCCAAACTATGTCGCGCTGACCCATGTGCCAAATTCCTTCCGCGCCGTTTACAAGATGATGAATTTGCCGTTCAAGTATCGGTTCAAAATCGCTTTGCATCTTGCGTCCGGCGACTTCAACCCAGATGCCGAGGGGAAGCCTGCCGCCGCTTTCAATCGCGTCAATGTCAGGGCCGATAATTTCAATCTCGCCGTCATTTATGGAATCGTATTCGGCGCTTGTGACAAATTCAAATGCCAGCGTTTTGTTGCCGCCAAATTCCGCGTGAGTGTCTTCCTTGCGGATTCTCTCGCCTTCAAACGCAGGGCCGTAAGCCGCTGGAATCGGCACGTCAACAATTTTTATTTTACAGCCGCGCACTTCAAGCGCTCTTTCCACGATTTTATCATGGGGTACATTCGCGACAACGTGTTCGTATGTGCAAACGCCNGTCGGCANAATTTCGGGGATGTTCGTGTCGGAGATAACCGGGAAGCCGTAGTTGATCGCTCCGGCNGCGGCGGCGTACTTGTCNGGCGTAACTTCACCTAACGCGATTACAAACGCGAAAATTCTGTTTTTATTATATTTTAAGTTAGCCTCAAAATCGCCNGGTTTAACTCCGCCGAATGACAAAGCGGCGCGGTTCGCGAAACCAAGAGCGTAGATTAAAGAAGAAACATCTTTACCGAAAGGAACAAGGCGCGTTTCCCAGCCGAGTTGAACGCCTTCCGCCGCTAACTGCTCCGCGAACTGCACTCCGTTTGTGCTGCCGCCCATGAACACATAAAGGTTTTTTTGTTGAAGCTCTTTCGCGATCTTTACAGCGGCCGCGTTATCAGGCGCGGCGCCTGTGATTGCAGCGAAACCNGGAGCTGTTCCGTCAACGAACTCAATCCCGCGTTCGCGCATGATTACATCGTTAGCCGCTCCAAGCCAGATTCCGTCCACAGGATTGGGACCGATTAAATACTTGCACGCTTCTATCACCTCACATGCGAATAAAGCGGCCACTCCCGCGTCAAGAGCGCTTCCAAGATACGGAAGCCAAACATTTTCCGCGGGGCGGGCGGGTAAAAGCGATTTCGCTTCTTCAAGAATTCCTTTTAAATCAGCTAACGTTTTCATCTGCCTGCCTGTAAAGGAATAAATTACAGGAAGATAATAATTTGTATTTGGAAAAGCCACGGGGCAGTCAATACCCTTTTGTTTAACGGCTTCATCTGTCATTTTCACAGCTTGAGCGACAAAGGCGGCGGCTCCGTCAATCGCGCTTGTGCAGATTAACTTTGACATTACAGCTCCCTCCTGTCTTTCATATCGAAGAGTTTCCTTTCCGCTTTTTTATTTATCCCGAGGGTATCTCTTGCTTTGTTGATAATCTCCGTTATGCGATCTGCGGCAACGAGAGGATCATCGTAATAATGNAAACACGCGCCGAAATCTTCCGCCGCGCCGCCNTGCAGGTAATTATTAACATTNTCGGAGCCTGATGTGTAAAAAGGATTGCCGAGGAAAACATCAACGCCGCTCGCTACAAAGTAACAGCCGATTGATACCGCTTTCTCGCTCATCCATTCGGCGGCGACACCAACGGCGGGAAGGGTTCCAAGATCGTCACCTAACCCGCCCTCTTTAACTATTTCTGCCGCCGCTTCGAGAATACGCGTATTATCCACGCAGCTACCCATGTGCAGAACAGGCGGAATACCTACAGCCTCGCACACTTCGCGTAAACCTGCTCCAGCCATTTTTAGCGCGGTTTCGGGAGTGAGCCTCCCTGCCTTCGCGGAACCAATCGCCGCGCACCCTGTCTGCAAAACAAGGATGTTGCGCTTGATAAGTTCTTCCGTAAGCGTATTGATATATTGATCGGTTTTTTGTTTTGTGTTGGTACAGCCGACAATTCCAACAACACCTAGAATCCTGTTTTGGATAATGGCATCATTTAACGGACGGAACGATGCGCGGTACTTTCCGCCGAGCATATATTTAATCGCGTCCACGCTGAAACCGGCGATAAGCTGTTCCTTTTCGGCGGGAATTTTTACTTTCGCCTTGTCCCTGTTTTTAAAGTTATCGATCGCGCGCTTTATGATCTCTTTGGCGGCTGACATGGGGTTTATTTCTCCCACCGTTATGTGCAACGCGCCTATTGTTTTCGCCATATCGGTTGTCGAGACAATCTCCGTGTGATATTTTTTAGAAACTTCAATAAGCCCCGGCATGACGCACTGAACATCGACGATCATCATTTCTACGGCGCCTGTCACAATCGCGAGTTCCTGCTGAAGCATATTACCCGCCAGCGGAACCCCGTGGCGCATTAAAATTTCGTTAGCCGTGCAGCAGATACCCGCGAGCGTAATGCCGGCGGCTCCCGCGGCTTTCGCGTACTCTTTGATATCAGGTGCGCTGACAGCCGCCGCGAGAATTTCAGAAATCGCGGGTTCATGTCCGTGAATTAATATATTAACTGTTTCTTCTTTCATGACGCCGAGATTCGCGGCGCTTCTTACAGGAGACGGAGTTCCGAAAAGAATATCGGAAACAATCGACGCGATTCTTGATCCGCCCCATCCGTTGGAAAGCGACGTGCGGAAAGCGTGCATCAAAAGATTTTTATAATCGTGATCAACTCCGATTGATGTGCGGTGAAGAGATTCAACAACCATGCGGTCTATTCCGCAGGGTTTAATTCCTTTGGCTTCCCAAATCCCCTGCCGTTTTTTCGGCGCAAGCTCAAGCGTCTTTAAATGCTCTTCCTGCGATGAAAATTCATTTAAAAATAAATTTGCTAAATCAAGAGCGATATCATTAATCGCGCGGTTCTCCGTTTCGATACCGTAAAGCCCCGCGTTATATAAAAGCGCTTTTTCATCTTTGATGGAAAAACCCTCGGCTTTTCCCAGAGCCGCCTGCTTCAACTTGAGGATGAGATGGCGACCGTGATCGGAATGCGCGGAGGTTCCGGCGGCAACCTCGCGGAGAAAATTACGGGCAACGATGGTATCGGCATCCGCGCCGCAAATTCCGCGGGGCGCTTTTGCCGTGATCCTGCACGGTCCCATGTGGCAGACCCGGCAGCAAAGCCCTTTAGTACCGAATCCGCATTGGGCTTTTTGCAATTCCGCGCGGTCAAAGCACGTTTCAACGCAGTCATGGCGGCTTTTNTCCAGCATTTGAGCTGAAGCGTTGTCGCTCACTTTACCGGATATTTCTTTGTTCTCCATTTGGNNAGTTTAGCGTATTTATGGAGAAAAGTTAAGAGGAGCNGCGNAAAAACCGGCAATTGTAGACAATTAAAAATAATGGTACAATTGACCTGCATTTGGAGAATATAATGTTTGATTGGGTCGGCTATTTAGCATCAGTTTTAATCGCGGTATCAATAACCATAAAGGGCGGGATTTATTTTCGTATACTCAATATGGCGGGATCGGTTTGCTTTCTGATTTACGGCATCATCCTTAAAAACATACCGGTAGCAATAATAAACGCGTACAGCATTGTAATAAATATTTTTCATATAATAAAAATCATGACGAGCACAAAAAAAGTCA
>WQRT01000128.1 GCA_009786625.1 Treponema sp. | reverse complement strand
CGACGCGCTCCCGAGCGGAGCAAGTTCTTTGGGTATTTTATCAACAGCTTCATCAAGTTTGCCTTCAAGCTGGATCTTGGTGAGACGTACCAGTATTTCCCTTTTGAGCCTGTGGGCGTTATTGTTCATGTTAAGCATAATTAACCTTCCAATGTTCTAAGGCATTCTATAATTTTTTGAACGCTTGCCTGTTCTATAATTTTTCCGTCAACCTGCGCGAAGGGCGCGTGGTCGGCTTGCGCTCCTGAGTATTCACTGCGGTTGCAAATACCGCTGCAAGGAGAGCCTTCAATCTCCGTAACCGCTTTAAGATCGGAAGGAAGCATTTCTTCCAAAAGCAGCAGTTCCGAGCCGCCCATGACAAAACATGCGGTGCCGGTGCATATTGTTACTTTGTGTTTTTTCATTGCTTTACCCCTTTTTTAAAAATATTTTATCACAATTTCCTTGCGGAATTTTTCTTTCAATAATGATGCCATGCGTTTTATTACGTTGCGCCTTATGTCAAGTTCCACGGGCATATTGGGGTCTTGGTGGGCTTCGTTGATTGCAGTGCCTACTATAAAAGTGATCCGGTCGCTGTCCATAAACATATTCACTATTCGGGTCGCGGCGTTTTGTTTCGCGGTGTATGTATCAATCTCGCCGTGATGCTCAAGCATTTCTGAAACCGCCGCAAGAGTGATAATGCCTTCTGTGACTAAATCCGCTCCTTCCATGTCCGACCAGGGGGGAATGTTTTTGTCATAACTTCTCATGTTGACTTTAATTTCTTTCCCTAATATTTCACTGATGATGGTAGCGGTTGTTCCCCCTGATAATATTTTCTTCCCGGAGAAGGAAGCGAANAGNCCTGCCATCTCAGAAACGCTCTCGCGGTGCATCGGAGGNCCTGTAAGCACCATCATGTCTCTGGGTTTNCGGAAATACACAACGCCGCAGGANATATCATCNTTTGGTTTTCCTATGTCGAATTGCGAAGCCTGCTGGACGATTGAATGGGAAAGATCGCGGGCGCTTATTTCCGGGTTGCGCATAACTTGTTCAAGGGCGAATGCATGAGCTTTTTTCGCGGTCCAGCCGAATGGATTTACTTTTGTACCCATACCGGCCTGGCTTACCCCGTCTGAAAAATAAATCAGCCGGTCGCCGTGCTGCGCGGTAAAGCGGGAATAAAATACCGCAGTTTCGTTTTTGGGTCCTGTCGTCTTATCCTGCCTGTGGAAAGCGTTTTTTTCCTTTTCCAGCTCCACAACTGTCTTTTGCCGGATAAGTATGCAGGGCGGGTTATCGTACTCCAAAACCTTAACCGTCGCGTCCTGTGAAATATCAATCAGGGTGAATGTCGCGTAACTGATTCCGCGCTCACTGCACACAGGCAGGGTGTTCATTATGATTTCAGAGGCGCGTTTTATCGGAATATTAAAGGAGATGAATTTAACTGCCATTGTGGCGGTAAGCCCTGCAAGAACACCGGCTTTTATCCCGGAGCCAAGCCCATCCGATAATGCTGTAATCACCCTGCCGTCGCTCGGGTTTTTTTGCGTGATGAACATATCTCCGGGNGAGTTTTGCTTGTACTTGCACAACTGNGAGTACTCAACCTCGATGAAGGTATTTTTGATCATCAAATTAGCGGCATTGCCGGCTAAGCTGCCGCGGGAGACTACGTCGGAGGCGCTGCGGGAACTTTCGGTTCCCGTGATTTCAGGCATCATGCTCTTCCTCTTCCACGGTGTACGATTCGATGATCGAATTTAAAATCGCTTCCGATTCCGCGGCGTTCTCGCCCAGGAGAAAAGCTATTTGTTGTGTAACAGCGGCGTTCTTTTTGATAACGTCACGCGCGCGTTCAACAGTCTTGTCAATGCGTACTCTCGGCTCTGTAATATCGTCAACTATTCCGGCTGCGGTCTCGCCTTTTTCAATGGCAAACACTTTTATATGGAATATTTTTTTTCCTTCCCTGACATCGCACTGTATTTGATCAGGACCGTTCGGCTCAATGACAGAAGTAAAATATTGCGCGAAGGGCGCAATCTTGGTTAAGTCCGCTCCTCCCAGCCCCGGTTTGTCGGCGTAAAGATTTTCTGTTTCTTCTCCCATGATGCGGGCAAAAGGTTCATTGCAGTCGATAATTTGAAGATGCTTGTCAACAATGACCGCTCCCGACGGAGTTGATTTCATAATACCGTTCGCCGTTTGACTGGCAAGTTTGCGCATATAAGAAGCGCACATTGATTTTTCCGCCCAGCCGTTTAAAAAGGCAACTGCTAAATCTCTGCAAGTATCATAACCGCAGCTTCCGCAGTTGCGCCTGTCGTCAAGGTTGGATTTTCCGACCAATTGAAGCGCTTCGGCGATTTCTTGTTCCGTATAAATTGTTTTTGGCAGCGTGTTAAGGGGATAATCCGCTTTAATAAGGGGCGAAAGCGAAAGAGTAGAGTCGTCAAGGGTGTCGTCCGCTGTACCGGCATAGCTCCGAAGGCGGGTATTGCGGATTATTCTCTGTAATGAGCAGGACGACATACCAGGGCCGTTGATACAGCCGCCGGAGCAGGCCAGCAGTTCCAGGAACAAAGGTTTATCAAGAGATTCAGGTTCAAAGTTCATCAATAATCTCTTTACGGCATTGATGCCGGACATGGAAACAGTATCTAAATCTTGCCCGGTATCAGCTTTAGCGGCAGATGCGGCTTTTGAAATATAGGCGCTGAAGGCGGTTATCTCTCCGCCTTCAATTGGAAAAAACGCGCCCTTCGCGCTGCGGCGCGGCTCGAACGCGCAATCGGATGTTACTGAAACGCTTTCGGGCGTTATATTCTCTTTTTGCAACCATTCATCAAGTTCCTGAAATGTAAGCGCCGCGTCAATATCGTTTTCATATAGATCAGCCTCGAGCTTTTTTGCAAAGCACGGACCGATAAACACGACCGCGGTTTCCTTTCCGTATCGGGAATGAAGAAAGCGGGCGTGTGTCAGTAAAGGTGATGCGTGCGGAGAAACAAACGGCGCAAGCTCAGGCTTATAGCGCTTGATATAAGCGACAATGGCAGGGCATGCGGAGGAGATCATAAAACGCGGTTTGCCGCCGCTTTGCGTAAGGTCTTGCTGCGTTAGTTCGCGCGCGATTTGTGCGGAAAGGAAATCCGCGCCAAGCGCAGTTTCGGAAACGGCGGAGAAACCAAGCTTTTTCAAAGCGGCGATTATTTTTTCGCTTGTCCAGCCGCGAAGGTCAGAAACAAAAGAGGGGGCAAGGGAAACCACCGCTTTCCTGTTCCCGGAGAGAAGCAGCTTTACGCTGTCCACATCGCTGCGGTAACGTTTTGCGTTGGTGGGGCAGTTGTTTACGCAGCGTCCGCAGCAAATGCAGCGTTCGTACATGATATGCGCCTGCCCCTTTACAACCTTGATCGCCTTTACGGGGCACATGCGGATGCACTTGTAACAATCAAGACACTTCTCATATACCGTATGGACCGGCGCTTTCTTCTTTAACAGATTCATAACGTAAGCCCCAGTTCCTGCTCGATAGCCGCGCCTATGCTCTGCTCGGAAACGCCGGAAATGAGTTTGTCATTTATCATTATATTGGGACCCTTAGCGCAATGGCCGCTGCAAAGACAGCCGGTCACTTCGATTTTATCTTCGAGCTTACGCTCTTCAACAAACCTTGTAACTGCTTCGGCAGTGGCTTGATTACCTTTGCCGAAACAGGAACTCCCCATGCAGACAGTAATTTTGTCCATATCCGCATCCCCTTTTTACTTCAATTTTTTTGCGACTTGTTCCTCAAAAAATTTTTTGGTATCTTCCGGCTTCAGCGAATGATATGCGGGGTTACCCGAGTCATCAACTGTTACCGAAACGCCGGTGGCGCATTTGCCCATGCAGAACGCGCCCGCAAGCTCAACTTTATCGCCGTAATTTTTCTGAGCTATAAGGTATTGCAATTCATCTACTATTTTTGCCGCGCCTTTCACATGGCAGGCGCTGCCGATACAAACCGTTACTTTCATCGTGTTCACTCCTATTGATATTCAACTACATTCGCCCAACTCATGAGGAATTCTTTTTCTTCATGCCTTGCGTTGGGAAGGCGCGAAGCCGCGACAATGGAAAGCCATTTCTGGACACTCTGCTTTGGCGTGTCGCTCTTTTTGCAAAAGAGATTGAGGTACTTGTCCGCCATGTTTATGTTACCCGAGAGCCAGAACAGGAGATAGGTATGCGCTACATCCGCAAGAGGTTCTCCCTGGGAGGCGTGAGACCAGTCGATTATGTATACCTCGTCCTTATCGGTGATAATGACGTTGCTTGGATTAAAATCGCCATGGCATAGCTTTGTGTTTTTCGGCATACCGGCGAGCCGTCCTAATAACTCGTAACGGCAGGTGGCGTCAAGCCCGGAGACTTTGATCTTCCTTTCCATTTTTTCGGCAAGGAGAGGAAGCCAGCTTGCGCTGTAGTTATGCATATCGATCTGAATGTCCACAAAGCGTTCAAGATACCCTTGCGTTTTGTCTTTGTTCTTTTCCATTAGGATGTCAAGCGATGTGCCTTCAACATAGTCCCATACAATTGCCCACTTGCCGTTGATTTGCGTAACCTCATACAATTTGGGAACTTTCAATTTTGTTTCACCGACTGCGGCAAAGTTCAAGGCTTCGGACATCGCGCGCGGAGCTGTGTATTCTTCACCTAAAAGTTTGATAACCTTATCGCCGTCCTTATAGATTGTCTTTGAGGTGCGAACCGAAATTACTTTATCGAGTTTATAGTTACCCATTACACCTTCTCCTTCTTTCCGTAGAAAGCGTTAAGATACATCTTTTTAATTTCTTCGATCAGCGGATAACGCGGATTCGCGCCGGTACATTGATCGTCAAAAGCCTGCTCGCTCATTTCGTCCAGCCGCTCAAGGAAATCCTTTTCATTGATGTCGTAATCCTTGATGGTTTTTTTGATGCCGATAGCGTCTTTAAGTTTTTCGACTGCGTCAATGAGTTTGCCGAGTTTTTCCTCATCGTTCTTGCCGCCTAACCCAAGAGCGTCCGCGATTTCCGCGTAACGGCTTAAGGTTTTTGGATGGTCGTATTGAGGAAAAGTTCCCATTTTAGGAGGAACTTCAACGGCGTTAAAACGCAGAACTTCCGATATCATTAATGCGTTGGCTACGCCGTGCGGCAGATGGTGGAACGCGCCGAGCTTGTGCGCCATCGAGTGGCACACGCCAAGGAATGCGTTGGCGAAAGCCATGCCCGCGATTGTAGCGGCGTTTGCCATTTTCTCTCGCGCCACAATATTCGCAGCGCCTTCGTTGTACGCAACAGGCAGCCACTGGAAACAAACCTTTAACGCCTGAAGCGCGAGGCCGTCTGTGTAATCGGTTGCCATTACCGACGCGTAAGCTTCAAGAGCGTGGGTGACAGCGTCGATACCGGAAGCGGATGTCAGTCCTTTCGGGGCGTTCATCTGCATATCCGCGTCAACTATCGCCATGTTCGGCATAAGCGCGTAGTCTGCTAGCGGGTACTTCATTCCAACGGTTTCATCGGTGATGACCGCGAAAGGCGTTACTTCGCTGCCCGTTCCCGCTGATGTTGGAACCGCGATAAAGTATGCCTTCTCGCCCATTTTGGGGAAGGTATAAACGCGCTTACGAATATCTGCGAAGCGCATCGCCATATCGGCAAAGTCAACATCCGGATGCTCATACAGAACCCACATGATCTTTCCGGCATCCATCGCTGAACCGCCGCCAATGGCGATAATTACATCGGGCTTGAAAGTACTCATCTGAGCGGCGCCGATTTTCGCGCAGCCCAGAGTCGGGTCCGGGGCTACGTCGAAGAACGTATCATGGACAATGCCCATACTGTCGAGTTTCTCGGTGATGGGTTTTGTATAACCGTTATTATAGAGGAAACTGTCTGTGACGATGAACGCACGTTTTTTCCCCATTACATTTTTTAATTCATCAAGAGCTACAGGTAAGCAGCCCTTCTTTATATACACCTTTTCAGGCGCGCGGAACCACAGCATATTTTCCCTCCTTGCCGCCACCATTTTAATATTAAGCAGATGCTTCACGCCGACATTCTCCGAGACGGAGTTGCCGCCCCATGAGCCGCAGCCCAAAGTGAGAGACGGCTTCACTCTGAAGTTGTACAGGTCGCCGATACCGCCGAAAGCCGACGGCGTATTAACCACAATACGGCAGGCTTTCATTTTGCCCGAGAAAGCGGCGAGCTTTTCGGCATCGAGCTGCGGATTGAGGTATATGCTTGCGGTGTGACCGTAGCCGCCGTCTTTTACAAGGCGGTCGGCTTTTTCCAGCGCGTCTTCAAAGTTCGCGGCTTTGTACATTCCCAGTACCGGAGAAAGTTTTTCATGGGCGAATTCTTCCGATAACTCCACGCTTTCCACTTCGCCGATTAAAACTTTTGTAGCTTCGGGAACACTCACGCCGGCAAGCTCGGCGATCTTCGCCGCTTTCTGTCCGACAATTTTTGCGTTAAGCGCATGGTTTACGATAATCGTTTTGCGTACTTTTTCGGTTTCTTCCGGGTTAAGGAAATAACAGCCGCGTTTTGTGAACTCGGCCTTTACCTTGTCGTAGATTGAAGCCAGGACAACCACCGACTGCTCGGAAGCGCAGATCATGCCGTTATCAAAAGTTTTTGAATGTATGATCGAACTGACTGTTAATAAAATGTCTGCGCTTTCGGCGATAATTACAGGGGCATTACCCGCGCCGACGCCGATGGCAGGTTTGCCTGAAGAGTACGCCGATTTGACCATTGCGGGTCCGCCTGTGGCGAGGATGGTGTCAGCTTCCTTCATTACCGTGTTTGTCATTTCAAGGCTTGGCTCGTCTATCCAGCCGATAATTCCTTCCGGCGCTCCGGCTTCCACCGCCGCGTCCAGTACAATTTTTGCCGCCGCGTTGGTGCTTTTCTTTGCTCTGGGATGCGGCGAAATGATGATGCCGTTTCTTGTTTTAAGGCATAAGAGCGTTTTGAAAATTGCCGTAGATGTGGGATTTGTGGTTGGAATAACCGCTCCAACTAAACCGATGGGTTCAGCAATCCTCATAAAGCCTGCGGCCGGATCGTCCTCGATAACGCCGCAGGTTTTTTCGTTCCTGTAAGCGTTGTAGATGTACTCGGAGGCGTAGAGGTTTTTGATAACCTTGTCCTCTACAATCCCCATGCCGGTTTCCGCTACCGCCATTTTTGCCAACGGAATCCGCTGTTTTGCCGCCGCCCGTGCCGCCGCGAAGAAGATCCTGTCCACCTGTTCCTGGCTGAATGCCGCATAAGCTTCCTGTGCTTTTCGGATTCTCGCGAGGCATACGGATAGGCTCTGCGGGTCTGTCACAGGCTCGTATTTGGTCTCTGCCATTATTTCACTCCTTTTGCCTCAAAAGGCAAATATTTTACTATTGCGATTCTTTAATACTAACATATTATATGCGGTTTGTCTAAATATTCTTGGTGGTAATACTTGTGTTTTTTAGGATCATCTGTTCCCCATCTAAGCTATCCGATTGCTTTTCCACTACATATTTTATTTCCTGTTCTATCATACATATAACGGTATCAGTATATGTATAACCTAAAAATGCTTTGCCTAAACCATTATCCTTTAAATGTTATGTGCATAACCTCTTACGCATCAAAAGTCTTATGTCAGCGGAGCATGATTATAAAGAAGAAAGATTTTTAATTATTGTATAAAAACAAAAAATTATGATATAATATAAAAACATTATAAACTTTCAGAGCAATAGGGGAGACATAGATGGCATTAGTGAAGTCAAAATTTATGCAGGTTGTTAATCCCGTTTATACGGGGGATATATCCGCTTCAGAAATGAAGTTGTCATATATAAATTATGATTCAGAGTCCGCGCAAACAAAAGATGTTTCCTCAATAGATGAAGTAATAAATCTTAAAAATGATTCAAAGATGTTATGGATTAATATCAGCGGATTAAAAGATATTGAATCAATTAAGCGTTTGGGCGAGTTACTGGAAATTCATCCTTTAACCATTGAAGATATCCTGCATACGGAACAGCAGGCAAAAATGGAAGTATTTGATAATTACAGATTTTTATTAGTTAAAACAATTATGCAGAAGAAGAACACTTATGGCCGTTTAAATACCGCGCAGAAAAAATTCTTCCTGCCTTTCATGAGGAACAATAGTTTTAAATCTCATGAAATAAATACAAATGAGTTGATTATTACCCAGGTTGGAATTGTTATAATGAAAAACATTCTGTTGACTTTTCAGGAGTTGTCAAGAGGCGCGTTTGAAAGTATAAGAAAAAAAATAATTGATAATACAGGTGAAATCCGTAAAATGGAAACCGATTATCTTGCTTATTTAATTATTGATAAAATTGTCGATGAATATTTTAACTCTATAAA
>WQRT01000127.1 GCA_009786625.1 Treponema sp. | reverse complement strand
TTTAACCGCATCGGAGCTTTGCGGATCGGAATGGGAATGATTCCGCGCGGCGAAGGAGCGTTGATCTCCTGCGGCATCGGACTTGCGGCCGGCGTTATTGATAACCGGCTTTTTGCCGCGGCTGTCTTTATGATCTTTTTAACGATTGTCTTTTCTCCTCCGCTGTTGGGTTTTGTTTTAAAAATTCAAAGACAGGGAACAAGAAAACCTGTAAAGAACGACGACAGCGTTCAGGAAACATGGGATTTTGAATCTGTGGAAATCGCCGATCTTGTTTTGAGTAACCTGTTACGCGAGCTTCGCAACGGAGGTTTCTTTGTTCAGACAATGAATGTCGACGAAGGACTTTCTCAGGCGCATAAAGGCGACATCGCTCTTTTTCTTACCGAAGAAAAAAAATCAATTTCCATCGCGACTTCCAAAACCGATATGCCTCTTGTAAAAAATGAAATGTATGAAGTGATAATCGAACTTTCAAATGTAATCGATAAGTTAAAATTTTCAGCCGATGCGGCGGAGATGAAAAAGGAGCTGTTCGATATCGAAGCCCGCACAACCAAAGATATACTGGCTCTTATAGACGCTGATCAGTTTATTATGGATTTAAAAGGCGGTACAAAGGAAGAGATCATTGCCGAGCTTGTGGACATACTTGCAGCCAATGATAAACTGATAAACAAAGAACAGGTAATCGCAGACGTGCTTGAACGCGAAGACACCATGAGCACCGGCATGGAACACGGCGTAGCTCTGCCTCACGCGAAGACAGACGGGATAGCTTACAACGCTGTTGCAATCGGAGTTAAAAGGGAAGGAATTCATTTTGATTCAATGGACGGCGAACTTTCGCGGCTTTTTGTTTTGATCGTATCGCCAAAGAAAGCAAGCGGTTTGCACATTCAGTTCCTCGCCGCGGTCGGTTCGCTTCTCAGCGATGAAGACATGTGCGAAATGGTTATAAATGCCGCCTCCCCCCAGGACGCTGTGGATTTGTTAAGAAAGAAAAAGAACGGTGCATAAAAGTAGCACCGGATTTTCTGTTTTAATCTATTGTAATATTAATTGCGGTATTTCCGCGCACTTAATCAACGATAAGCCATAGAGTGTCGGGACCTTCTCCGTTAAAGAACGTTTTTTGAGTATCGACAAGTTCCGCCTGCAGTTCTTCGTTAATTCTGAATGTAAAAATATATTCAACATGACGTCCGCCGTTTTCCCAGGGTCTTCTGTATAAAAAGTGTACGGTAACCGTGCCGCTGTTTACGCTGCGCAGGGTAAACTTTTCTCTTACCGGCGCTCCCGCTATTCTTTGAGATGAGGATGAGATTACCTGGCGGCGCAATTCAAAACTGCCGTCGCCCTCCATACTCACATCCCAACTATAACCGGTCGAAGGATTTGATACCGCTTCGAATTGAACCAATGAATTTGTCATCGCGCAGCCTGTAAAGTAAAATATTAAAAAGATCGCCGACTTTAAATAAAGCAGCATCCTGAAATTTTTATTTAACATACAGTTAATATATCACAATGAAACCCTTTACACAACGAAATATAGAATTTAAACTTTATTATATGCCGAATGTATTTGTAACAGGCGCNGACAGGGGGCTTGGGCTTTCGTTGTGTAAAGAATTTCTCGCTCGCGGCTGGACAGTCTTNGGCGGAAAATTCCTTCAGGACTATTCACTCCTGGAACANGAGCGCGAAAAAAATCCCAACCTGCACATCATCCCGCTTGATGCCGGCGATATTGAATCAATCAAAAGCGCGTGCAGCCTTACGGCTCAGCGTGTTGATTCAATCGATATGTTTATCTCCAACGCCGCGTTAATGGGGCAGGTCAAGTGCAGTATTGATGATNCTCCCATGGACCTCAACGCGCCATGGGATAGTTTCCGCGTTAACGCGCTTGGACCGGNGTGTATGACGGANCATCTTCTTCCGCTTCTTGACAACGGCAGGATGAAAAGGCTTTGCTTTGTTTCTTCGGAAGTTTCCTGCATCACTCTGATGAAGCACCGCGCGGGGTTTAGTTGCCCATACCCGATGAGCAAGACATCGCTTAACATGGCTGTCCGAATGATGCACAATCTACTTTACGCGCAAGGTTATACATTTAGGCTTTACCATCCCGGCTGGATGAAACGTATGCTGCCTGACGGAAGTCTCTCTGAAATGGCAGAGTATGATCCCGCGCAGACAGCTTCCCACGCCGCGAAATATTTTGAAACGCCGCTTTACGATGAACAGCGGCTTGTGATGTACGACTATATGGATCAGGAGTGGCCGTTTTGAGTTAGGGGTTAGGATTTTGGGGATAGGGGATAAATTTTTTATGGATGTTTTGATTACCGGGGTTATTAATAAATTTGACGAAGAGCTGGCAGCGGCTTTTGTTGGCGGCGGGTATCGTGTTTTCGCGGTTGGCTCTGAGCCGCTTGATGGAGTTACATTAATTCCATCAGGATTAAATGAAGCTGACAGGCTTCGTGAACACACCGCTTCCATCGACTTGTATATAGATGTTACCGATGTCCGAAGTCCCGCGGATTGCTTTAATGTACGCACCGGGCTGGATGCCGGGGTTATCCGCGGGTTGTATGACGCGAATGTTATACGGCCGATGGAAATGCTCGAAACATTCCTGCCTTTTTTGGAAGCAGGCGGCGGCAAACGTTTGTGCTTTCTCACGTCAGCGCAGGCGAGCATCAACGAGACGCGGTATACCGGCGGCTATGGTTACAATATGTCTAAAGCTGCCTTGCATAATTTTTTACAGATAACCCGCAACGCTCTCGCACCTAAAGGATATACAATGCGCGTTTTTGATCCGTGTCTTTCGGGCGAAACAGCGGCAGATAAAATTACCGCGGAGCTTTCCGCGCAGGCCGCGTTTAATTACTTTGTGCGCCGGCGCGGGATTGAGCGCGGGGACGAAAAGCGCGATGATGAAGGCACTCTTGTTTTCCGCGACGCGTTTGGAAGACAGCACACCTGGTGAAAAAAATATTTTGTCAAATTAAATTAAAGGACATTTTTAAACTGTAAGAGAGATTTATACCGGTATTGCCAGAGCGAACATGACTCCCTTTCCGTCTTCGGATTTCATTCCGAGAGTGCCGTTCACTTCTTTAATGCGATCACGCACCAGATTTAAACCGATGCCGCGCCCGCCGTGGACTCCTTCTCTTTCCGCGGTACTGAATCCGGGCGAGAAGATAATTTTTTTAAGCGCATCCCTGTTCTCAGCGTCTTCCGGCTTTATCAGTTTTTTATGTATAGCTCTTTCGCCGATCTTTTTATAATCAAGTCCGTTGCCGTCATCGGAGAATTTAATATTGATAGTTTTTTGATCTTCTGCCATTTTGATTGAAAGCCTGATGACACCTTCTTCTTTCTTGCCCTTCTTAAGCCGCACATCCGGCATTTCCACGCCATGTACCGCTGAGTTGCGGATAAGCTGCATAAGGACATCTTTCATTACGCGCCTCGGCCCTCTGTTGATTGCCTCGGCGTCAATGTCGGAGGTTAATAAAATAATTTTCTTGCCCAGATCTTCCGCGGCTCTGGTTGCCGTTTTTTGAAGCGAGTCGGTTAATACTTTGACATTCTGCCTTGTGCCTGATGTATTGCCGCTTCCTCCTGTATGGGATTGCAGCTTGCTGATTATTTCCCTGAATCCTTCTCTTTCGTTTGAAATCTTTTCTATGTCCACCGCAAGATTCAACATTTCCATAAACGGGACATCTTTCATCTCGCGCAGAGATTTGATCTTTGATTCAAGGTTGTGTACCTTGCCGCCGAAAACGCTTAAACCAAGAATGACCGCGTTTGATTTTATCGAGTGAATCGCCTGATAAACTTTTACAAGAGCGTCATGCGTGGACAAAGAATCGTCTTTCAGGATCATATCGATATTATCAAACTCAACTTCCATGTCCGCCATGAAGTCGCCGAACACATCCGGCTCAACNTGNACAAGTTCAAAGAACGCCTGCATCTCTTCCTGCCGCTTGGCTTCTTCTTCAGCCAGCCTTTGCTGCAGTTCAACNTTTTGCGTAATGTCGTACATTGTTACNAGTATAAATATTTCCCCGCGCCCGCGTTCTACAGTGGCGAAGGCGCATTGAAAAACTTTTTGATCGCCTGTGCTTTTATTGTAATAATGAAGCTCGTTCAGTGGGTTTATCTCGTCAAGCATATCTTGATCGTATGAACGTTCAAGAATCATGCCGAAATAATCTTTAATACTGGAAAGCTCGTTCTCTGTAACNGAGTCGGCGATNACNTCCGTAAATAATTTTCCAAAAAGTTTATTATCGGANAGCATCTCTTCCAAGAACCGCGAATAATGATCNTGAATGACAAAATTTTTATCCATGAAGAAAAGACCGATCTGCATGCTGTCCTTCATGACGGCTATTTCATCGCGCTCGGCAAGGTGGGTCATGTCATATAAGCTGATAAGAGTACCGCCGCTTCCCGCGTGAAGACTGTGGGACACGGCTTTAAAATATCTTTTCTGTCCAAGAAGGGAGAACTCCCAGTCATCCGAGTAATTTTCTTTTTCTTTGAGCAGCTTACTGGCGTATAACTTAAGGCTTCTTCCAGGAAAAATATCGATCAAAGGACGTCCCTGAATCAAGGCGGGGTTATCAACATTGCCAAGCTGAGCTAAGGTCTTGCTTCCGTAAACGATTTCGTTGCGTTCGTCCACCATCGCGACATAGTTTTCTGTGGTTTCAAGAAGATCCATGAATGAGTTTTGCTGTTCGATAGCTCTGCTTAAATAAATTGTCGCGGCTCTTGTAAGCGCCAAAAGAAGCAGGCTGCAAAAAAAACAAACAGCCCAGTTGATCAACACTACGTTTATATGCGTGCCGGTTCCGCCAATCGGCGTTCCTCTTAAAAACAGTATAGCGATGATGATATTCTCGGCTGTTATAAANGCGATCGTTCTGTAAAAACCTGAATATATACAGCTTAGAACAACAAGGGCAAGGCAGATGATAAAATATTGTTCCGACTCCCATCTGCCTGTTATCATCAGTGCGGTATAAAATATCAACAGGATAAATGGAGAACTGAACGCGAGCTTATGCTGCTTTATTGATGTCCTGATGGTTATTATCATGACGAACAGGGCGACAAACATGATAAATCCGGCAGTAACATAATTGATTGCCGTCTCGCTCATCAATGTCTCGAACACAAATGCAGCGCTTAAAAATACAAGCATCGCGAATGATGAAAAATTTGCAAGCCCTCTTGATGCCGTGCTATCGGTTCTTTTTACCGCCATTTTTTAAGCCTCCCTTAAATCGCCGGGATCGAGGCCATTGGGTATGATAAATCGTTTACCGATACCATTTGAACTGCGTGATGAACAACATTCAGGCTGATGCTGGTGTCCTGTATATATTCGTTGTCAAGCTGAATCCACATGTGGTTGTTGGAATGTACGGTGACTTTTTTCCCCTGCACAAAAACACAATTTTTCGGGCGTTTTCCTTTGGCGTATTTTCTCATGGAAGAGATCGTTCCCAGAGCATGGGACGATTTAATTAAAGAAATATCAAGAATCCCGTCGTCCGGCGTAGCTTCCGACGCGCCTGTTTTTTTTCCGGCATGATACGGGCTGTTTGCGACATGAATAAGACTGTACTGCCCCGAGTAATCCACATCGTCAATTGAAATATCGTACTGCCTAGCGGCGACAGTTCTGTCAAACGCGGTCAGAAAATAATTTATAAATGATGATACTTTGGAAAATACAATGAAACTCCCTTTGTTTAATTTTTGCTTTACATCTTTCAAGTTTTTAGAGATGCCTGAGTTCATTCCAATGTAGCATGAATTAAGCGCGTAATTTACGCCCCATCTTATCGCGTCTGTATGAAGCGCCTCTCCGTTTACGAGAGACGGTATATCTCTGAAATTTTCGATTTTGTCATCGCCGAAGATCCGCAGAAAATCATACGATTCGCCGTGGGGAACGGCGGCAAGCTGCATATTCGGAAAATGCGCTACGGCGTTCAGGCAGTCGTAGAGAATTTCTTCTCCGCCGATGGCATAGACCCTTACAATGTCGCCGGGTTTTGCTTTTTCGGATTCTTCCTGAACTATTCCGATGGCGTTTCTGCGGTATCTGGAAAATTGAATGGAGAAATCCGGCTTGTCCTGTGTTCTGAAAAACTGCCCAATTCCGTCAAGAATATTATCCATCTTCCATTGCTGGTCGTAGAAGGCTTTAGGATCGAACACAAATACATGCTTCATTTTCTCTCCAATTTATTTTTTATTTTCCAGTTCAATAGCCACCATCAGATGAAAAAGATCGTTATCAAATGCTTTATGCGGGATGCAAAGAATGCGCGTCTGCTTGCTCGGCCATGCGATTGAATGTTCTTTGCCTTTAATGATTGTCGGGATCGATATAACTATTTTATCCCCGTTCGGTATCTTTGGTTTTATATTTCCGGCGATGATATTATTTATTTCGCCGATAGCGTCAATTACGTCCGCGTCAATCTCTGTATGATCCGCGCCCGGAGTAAGAAGGTCAGTCAATTTTATCGCGAGTTCAGATTTCATTGAGATAATGATGGCTCCCTTAACCACCCCCGAAAGTCCGATGACTGCCGAAACATCCCACTCGAAGCCCTTGTCCGGATCCAGATAATGCGGATGCCTGGGGCTTACATCAACGCCGACAAATTCTTTAAAAGTGTTGACTGTTACTTCCACGAATGGTTCAACATAATTTTGCAACTCTACTGTCATTTTGTTTACATCCTGAATAAGCGTAGTTTTGCCAATTTCTGCTTGAACAAGTCAAGTTTTATCGGCTTTGTAATATAATCAGTGGCGCCGTGTTTTAACGCTTCTATAACGTTAAATTTAGCCGCCTCGCTGGTTACCATGATTATTGGCAGATCCTTGTACTGTTCCATCGCCCTGATTTGTTTGAGGAAATCAATTCCCGACAATCTGGGCATGTTCCAGTCAAGCAGTATGAGATCAACAGTTTGTGTTTCCAGTAATGCTAAAGCTTCTTCTCCATCTTTGGCTTCAATGAAATTACATGTGGACTCAACTCCGGCAAATACGCCTTTTACTGTGTTCCGCATTATACGGGAGTCATCTACGATCATTATTGTAACACCGGCAGGCATAAAACCTCCTTCAAAATACTATTACCTACTTATAGTATAATATAATTATCGTATAAAAAAGCCCCATAATTCAATTTTTTATCATTTTATTGATATTCCATGCGCCACGAGACGGTATAAGTCCAGTTTTCCGGCAGATTGGAAGACGCCGCTCTGATACTCAGCCTTCCAAACCCGAAACGAATCGCCATACTTATGGAAAAATCCCATTTTTCTTTTTTTTCTGCAAACCATGTAGCTCCAAATCCGGTTCTGAATTGAAAAATTGACGGCGACCAGTATAAATCGCAGCCCGCGGAAGCGCTTTCTTGTCTCCATGTTCCGCCCGGAATGGGATATGGACACGGGATTTCATTCCAATCCGCGTTATCCAGCCCTTTTAATGAACCTGAAATAGCAATTCCCAATGGATTTTGTATTCCGATTTGCCTCATATTGATGGAAAACCCTGCCGCGGCAGAAAAGCTGTCGTTTATTTTCGCCGGATTCGCCGCGTTTCTGTCCGCTGACAGGGATATCCGCGTGATCCTGAAAATTCCGCCGCTTGACGGAAAGCGCCAGTAAAAACCCGTAGAGCTGCGGTTAAAATTTTCGCCGAAAGCCTGACTGCGTAGTACCGTATTAAATCTTACAAGAAAATTATATCTTCCTTTCCATTCGATTTTTACCGCGCTTCGGAAACCTTCGTTCAAACTGCCGCCGTCCCTGTTTATAAAACGACCGCCGGATCCGTCTGCCGCAAGCGAAATTGACAGCGGTCTTGCGCGGCTTCCAAACGAAAGCGCGGGTGTAAAATTCACGCCGATGTCCGCGTAGATCCCTGTGCCCCAAATAAATGTTTCGGAAAACGCGAAATCGCCGCTGATTGAAAAATCCGGGCAAGTAAAAAGAATTCCCGCGGCATATAGATATGTATCTCTTTCCGGCAGCGGCGGCGGGTTTGAAAACCACGAGCTTGCTTTTACAGGCGCAAGAGTCGCCGCTGTGTAAAATGTTTCAAAAAGAAGGCGTGAACCCCTTCCAAACGCAAAATCTAAACCGCCTGAAAATGCGTGTCTTGTTATTTGATTTTGACCGCCGGAAGAGTATGCTTCGTCCGCATCTCCGGTATTTTCAGTGCCGTCATGATCATCAGTATTATCTATATCGCCTTCAGTATTTTCGGTTTCTGCCGCGCTTGTTTTCCTTTCCGTGTTTGCGATTTCTGTCTGCGCTGATATAAAACTTCTCAATCTAATGCCCGGAAATATTTCGAGTAATGGAGTGGACAGGTACAGGTAAACCTCG
>WQRT01000126.1 GCA_009786625.1 Treponema sp. | reverse complement strand
CCCCTAATAACACTGGAAACGTTGGTTTATTTATGTTATACTTAATGAAAAGGGAGTATGTTAATGAAAATGAAATTCTTCTGCGTTTTTATTATCAGTTTGATCATCCTTACGGGCTGCGAGAAGCCGCCTGAAGATGAGATGCAGGCTGCGCGTGAAGCTGTTTTCAGGGCCGAGAACGACGCTAACGCTTCAGAGTACGCGAACAGTTCCCTGGAAAGGGCGCGGGACGCTCTAAGGCGTATGCAGATTGAAGCCGACTCCAAGCGTTATGACGCCGCCAAAACCCTCGCCGCTGAAGCGATAGCCGCCGCCGAAAGAGCGATTGCGGACGGCAGAGCCGGAGTTCAAAGAGCGGGCGGAGAGACGCAATCCGCCGTTACGGGTTTAAGAGACGATATTGAGGAAACTTCCAGAAATATTAACGGGGCGCGTTATAACCAGATGAATCTTGATTATGACGAGCTTGACAGGCAGATTGTTGACGCGCATAGCAGCGCAGATCGGGTGGAGTCTGATCAGAACGCCGGAAGGTATCAGGAAGCCCTGGACAGAGCGAGAGAATTACGTGCAGACCTTGCCATAATTAATCAAACTGTGGCAAGAGCGGTTCCTGCCGGAAAGAAATAGTGGGCAAGAAAGGAATAATATTACAACATGTTATCTCGGCGTTAGTGGAAAACAGAGCCGGGACATTGAGCAGAGTGTCCGGCCTTTTCAGCCGCCGCGGGTTTAATATCGACAGCCTGACGGTCGGCGAGACTGAAGACCCGTCCGTTTCCAGGATGACAATCGCCGTAACCGGCGAAGAAAGGGTTCTGGAACAGATTATAAAGCAGCTTGAAAAACTGGTCGATGTAATCGCTGTCCGTGAACTAGAAACTTCATGCCTTAAACGCGAAATTATACTTATAAAAATAGGCGCAGACGAGAAAAACCGTCAGGCAGTGCTTGAAATAGCGGCGATTTTTCGGGCGCGTGTTGTGGATGTTTCGCAGTCTACGATTACCGTAGAAGCTACAGGAAATCTTGAAAAATTAAACGGACTCCTTCTTCTGATGCGGCCTTACGGTATTCTTGAGCTTGCGCGTACAGGTCTTGTCGCGCTTGAACGCGGAACGAACGTGTTATCTGTTAAAAAGAATTGATAAGGATTTTATCAACTTTTAACCGGTTTAAAACATGAAAAAAATTACAATTTACGATATAATGATCAAGTGGGGGATTTATAAATGAAACATATGATTATTTCCTGCGCCGCTATCGCGGTGTTTACTTTATTTTTCTCAGGATGCGCTACAGAATCAAATAGAGCGCTTGTGGTAGAACAGACGCGGGCTTCCGAATTATTCTATTCCGGTCCGCGCTCGACAATCGCAGTCGGCAATTTTGACAACCGTACCAGTTTTCAAAGGGGAATTTTTTCCGACGGCGTAGACAGGCTTGGTAATCAGGCTAAAACGATTCTGATAACCCACCTTAGCCAGACCAACCGGTTCACGGTTCTTGATCGCGGAAATATGGAGGAGCTGCTGAGGGAATCCCAGTTGAGCGGAGAGGAGCAGGATCTAATCGGCGCTTCTTATATTGTCTCAGGCGATGTGTCCGAGTTTGGCCGCAGGGAAGTTTCCAATTACGCGTTCTTTGGAATTCTCGGACGGGGCAGGCAGCAAATGGCGTACTCAAGAGTTAACCTTAACATTGTTGATATCCGCACTTCCGCGGTTGTTTTTTCCGTATCGGGCGCGGGCGAGTATATGCTTTCCGATCACGAAGTTCTCGGCTTTGGAAGCTCGGCAGGATATGACTCAATGCTGAACGGCAGAGTGTTGGATCTCGCCATACGCGAAGCGGTTGACAGGCTTGCCGAAGCGATTGATCAAGGCGCGTGGGTTCCGGTTCCTTCATCAATGGCTCAAAAATAAATCTNTTATGAAAAAGCGCATAACGGTTTTTCTTTTTTTAACCCTNATGGTATTTTTCTGTTTTTCCGGNTGCAGAACCGTCCGCGGATTTTACTATTGGGGTAATTATGAAAATCAGGTTTACGCGTANCTTACAGGTCAGAATATTTTAACTCAGATCGATTTGATGGAGAGGGATTTAAGGAGTATTGAAACCGGCGGGATGCGCGCGCCTCCGGGTTTTTGCGCTCACCTTGGAATGTTGTACGCGGAAATCGGAAATCATGAAGGGGCTATATTTTATTTAACGGAAGAAAAAAANCGNTTTCCTGAATCCGANTTTTTTATGAACCGCCTTTTATCAAGGTACGGAGAAGAGAATGATGTCCGGAAATAAACCGCCATGCGTAACGCTTGCNGCGCTGGCTTTAATTTTTCTTTTCTGCCGCTGCGCGACGGCTCCTGTGGAAATCACGGGTTATTCGCCGGGAGATCCCCGGTCGATTCTTGTACTGCCGCCTTTAAATTTTTCCATGGATGTCGGCGCATCCCCTGTTTTTCTTTCTGCTTCTGTTATGCCGCTTGCGGAATACGGGTACTATGTGATTCCCGTGGCTTTATCGCAGGAGATGTTCATGCAAAACGGCATACAGACTCCTCAGGACGCGCATGATGTTTCATACACAAGGTTACGCGATATTTTTGGCGCAGATGCCGCCTTGTATATTACAATTACAGCTTACGGCACAAGTTTTCAATTGATAAGAAGCGTGGTTCAGGCAGCCGCTTATGCAAGGCTTGTAGATCTGAGAACGGGCATCGATTTATGGTCAGGCAGTGTGTACGTTGAACAGGGAGAGGCGAGCGACATTGATCTTGCCGGCGGCAATATCGGCTTACAAATTTTAGGCATGATAGGAAGAGCCGCGGTAGAGCAAATAATTAATTCAGTTGTAGATACTGCGCATGAAGTAGGACGCTCAGCGGCTCATCAATTGTTATCCTCTTTAGGGATTTCGCATTACGGNCCGTATCATCCNCAGTATGGAGCAAAGGAATAGATTAACAGATGATCGATTAACATTATTTTTATATAATAGAAGCTGTTCCAAAACTTCAGATTTTGGAACAAGCTCAATATATAGTTTCTTTGGAGGATATATGAAAAGGATTCCGCTGGCGTTTCTAATATTTCTGGTTGCCCCGGTTATTTTCGCTCAACATAGGTTCGCTCTTGTTATCGGGAACAGTAATTATACTACAGTTGAAAGGCTTGCAAATCCTGCCAACGACGCAGCCGATGTCGCTTCCAGTCTGCGGACGCTTGGGTATCAGGTTGATTTACAAGTTAATGTAAATAACGCGGCGATGGGCAGAGCCATTGGCGCATTTATACAAAGGCTTTCCGGGGATAGGAATAACGAAGGTTTTTTCTGGTTTGCCGGGCACGGCGTACAGATGAATGGTGAAAATTATCTTTTACCTGTGGATGTAGATTCTACAAACGATGTTTCAGCGCGGTATTCATCGTACCCTGTAAACAGGTTAGTTGATGAATTGAATTTAAACGCTAGAAATAAAGTGAATATTGTTGTTCTTGACGCGTGCAGAAATAATCCTTTCAGAAATAATCCGAGCGGACACCGCAATTTATCAAGAGGTTTGGCCGCTTTGCAAGACTTGCCTCCCGATTTGGTAATTATTTATTCTACTGCGGCCGGCACTGTAGCCTCCGATGGAGCGTCAGGACAGCGTAACAGTCCTTTCGCTCAGGCGTTCATTCAAAATATGGAAAGAAATGAAGATTTAAGAATTCTTATCGGCAGTATAGCCAGGGAAACAATGCGTCTTACCGATAATAGCCAGCGGCCGTATCAGGAAGGCATCATTGTCAGTATGGAGCATTACTCGCTTAACCCAAACCGATCTCCAGCGCCGCCTGCGCCTGCCGCCGCAGTTCAGCCGGCTGTTGTTCAACCTGCAGTAATTCAACCGGCCGCTGTTCCCGAGGGTTTTGTACGGATTCAGGGCGGGACATTCACGATGGGCAGCCCTGCGAATGAAACCGGACGATATAGCGATGAAACGCAAAGGCAGGTAACAATCAGTCCGTTTCTGATGAGCATACATGAAGTAACCCAGAGAGAGTACATGGATGTAATTGGTGAAAATCCGAGTCATTTTACCGGAAATTTTAACCGCCCTGTAGATTCGGTATCATGGCTTGATGCAATTAGATATTGCAATTGGCGGAGTTACAAAGAAGGGTTGGTTCCGGCGTATGAGATCACGCTGGGTAACATAGATATGATCCATGCAGGTTATATTGACGAAGAAAATTTGGTTATTACTTGGTATCAGGATGCCAATGGATACAGACTCCCTACGGAAGCTGAGTGGGAATTCGCCTGTCGCGGCGGAACAACAACATCATATAATACCGGAGCAAGTATTAACAGGAATCAGGCAAACTATTCAGCGGAAATCACAACGCCTGCGGGCAGTTACGCACCTAATCGTTATGGTTTACACGATATGCATGGAAATGTATGGGAATGGTGCTGGGACATTTACGGAGGATATTCAACAAGAGCTCAGACTAATCCAACAGGCGCGGCTTCGGGAACTTACCGTATAATACGTGGCGGCGGCTGTAATAGTTCCGCTGATTATCTCCGTTCCGCCGCCCGGTCATCAGGGCATATGGGCGGCGGATACAATACAAACGGTTTCCGTGTTGTCCGCCCCATAGGTAATTGAGTTGACCCGGAGGAATAATGAATAAATATTTTATTTTTTTGATAATTTTTTTATCGGGGAATATAGTTTTCGCACAGAACTATTCCATAGGAGATACCGGACCTGCCGGCGGTATTATATTTTATGATAAAGGCTGGTATTCCAATGGCTGGCGGTATTTAGAAGCATCCCGTACAGATGTATCGGCTAATGCTGTATGGAATACCGCATGGCAGTCCTGTTCTAATTTCAGATCAGGTAATCGTAACGATTGGACGTTGCCGCGGATACAGGAACTGGATTTAATGTACCGCAACTTAAAACAGAGAGGTCTTGGGAATTTCGGCAACAATTTATATTGGTCTTCCAACCAATCAAAAAAAAGCGGTAATGTATTTGTGTTGAATTTTACCACCGGTAATATTTATTCTGTTAATCCGAATTCCACTTTTCATACCCGCGCTGTCAGGCGTTTCTAAAATCTGATTAGCAGTCTTCCATACGACATAAATCTTTGATCGTTCTTTGGATAATATCTCAATGAGACTCCGTTAATCCCTTCCTGTTCTTTTATTGTCGCATCGATAAAATATATATTTTCNTCATCCATTCCCGCAAATACGCTCATATGTGTCGGCGGCAGAATTATTTCCAGATTGNGAAAGTCTAAATCAGCCTCGTCTAATTCGTATGTAATCGGAGTACCCATAAAAATAATATCACCCGGGGTTANCATTTTTTGTTCCAGCGGGATTGTAAAATATTGATAAAATGCTGACAACGGCGCATCTTCAAATAATAATGAATACTTTGAATTGCCGGCAGCATAATTAAATATCCTAACTATGAAACCTGAGCAGTCAAGCTGTAGAATGCCTTCATTCTCAAGATAATCCCGGCCGCCAAGTGCAAATTCAGTTTCACGCTCTGCATATTTTTGAGCNTANGATACAGCTAATGTTNTGATTTCANGCGGACATTCAACAACCTTGTATTGAATTTTTTCGCAGGACAATAGAACAAAACAAAAATAAATAAATAGCAGTTTTTCTTTCATTACATTAATATAATATAACATNATGACGGATTTAACAAAAAAAATTATCGAGCAGATTCTCGCGGTGCCGAAGGGTAAGGTTTCAAGTTACCGCGATATTGCTTTAAGNGCGGGGCTTCCAAACGGAGCGCGTCAGACTGTCAGGGTGCTGCATACGATGTCGGAAAAATTCAATCTTCCGTGGTATAGGATNATNAAAGCTGACGGCGCTATCGCTCTGTCCGGCGAAGGGAAAGACTTGCAGATAAGTCTGCTTCGTTCGGAGGGTGTGAAAGTCACTCCCGGCGGGCAGGTAGACCCGAAACATATCCTGTGATTGTGTTTGCCGCTTTTTTTCTATAAAATGAGCCTGTATGCGCGTGATAAAAATATTTGACACTACACTGCGGGACGGAGAACAGGCTCCCGGCTGCAGCATGAACTTAAGTGAAAAAATTGAGGTCGCGAAAAGGCTGGAGAAACTCGGCGTTGATATAATCGAAGCCGGTTTTCCCGCGTCAAGTTCCGCTGATTTTGATTCTGTAAAAGCAGTTTCCGCCGCTGTCAAAGACAGCGTTACCGCCTGTCTATGCAGGTGCATTGAAAAAGATATAGACGCCGGAAGAGAAGCGCTCGCAGCCGCCGTCCGTCCGCGTATTCATATTTTCCTTGCGGCAAGTCCTGTTCATATGGAATATAAATTAAAAATGACGAAGGAACAGGTTTTAAATCAGGCGGTCGAGAGCGTTAAATACGCAAAAAAGTTCTGCGGCGATATTGAGTTTTCCGCAGAAGACGCTTTCAGAAGCGATCCTGATTTTATATGTAAAATTTTCGCAGAGGTGATTAATGCGGGCGCTCTTACGGTGAATTTTCCTGATACCGTGGGTTACGCGATGCCTGAGGAATTCGGAAGGCGCATCCGTTATGTGAAAGAACATACATCAGGAATTGAAAAGGCTTGCCTTTCCGTTCACTGCCACAATGATTTGGGGCTTGCCGCCGCGAACAGCCTTGCCGCGGTTTTAAACGGAGCGGATCAAGTTGAGTGTACGGTTAACGGTATCGGCGAACGCGCCGGAAACGCGTCTCTTGAAGAGATTGTAATGAGCCTTAAAACCCGCCGCGATTATTTTGACGCTGACACAAAGATTGACACAACGCAGATTTATTCGGCAAGCCGTATTGTATCGCAGGTAACGGGCGTTAAACTACATCCAAATAAAGCGGTTGTCGGAGATAATGCTTTCGCTCATGAGGCTGGAATCCATCAGCACGGGGTTATGGTAAACCGCGAAACTTACGAAATAATGACACCGCAGTCCATCGGTATTCCGCAGAGCAGCATCGTTCTTGGCAGACATTCAGGGCGGCATGCCTTTGAGAAACGCCTGAATGAATTGCACATAACGCTTGACGATGAGACCTTTGAAAAAGTATTTACCCAATTTAAAGACCTTGCCGATAAAAAGAAAACAATTAGTGATCGCGATATTGAAGCCCTTGTACTGGATAACACGGTCTCGGTGCCGGAGACATGGAAACTTGATCACTGGGCGGTAAACACCGGTTCCGCTCTCGGCGCGTCAGGCGTTATACGCTTACAGCACAAGGATGGAAAGCACGAGAAGTTTGTTTCAATGGGTGACGGCCCCTTGGATTCAATCTTTAAAGCGATTAATAAAATTATCGGCAGGGAGCCTGAACTTGAGCTTTATGAGTTAGGCGCAATCACGGGCGGTTCATCATCGCAGGGGGAATCATTCGTAAAAATTGCGTTTAACGGCCGCCGCTGGAATGGCCGCGGCGTATCAACTGATGTGATAGAATCGTCGATCAAAGCGTATTTATCGGCTGTAAACGCGATGGAATATGAGTTAGGGATTAGGGGATAGGAATTAGGGGTTAGGGGATAGGGGTTAGTGATATGTTGGATATTGAAATATTGGATACTACGTTACGTGATGGAGCGCAGGGGGAGGGGATTAATTTCTCGTTACGCGACAAGATCGCCGCGGCGCAGGCTCTTGATGAACTCGGCGTTGCGTGGATAGAGGCGGGGAATCCCGGGAGTAATCCCAANGATATGGAATTCTTCAAGTATGCTTCTTCTGTTAATTTTATTAACGCGAAGCTCTGCGCTTTCGGNTCGACGCGTAAGAAGGGTGTTAAAGCGCATGATGACAGCCAGCTTCGATCTTTACTTGACGCGAAAACAGAAGGCATTACNATTTTCGGCAAAAGCTGGGATCTGCATGTNAATAAGGTGCTTCAGGTAACGCCGCAGGAAAATCTTGANATGATCGCAGAAACTGTAGCGTTCNTGAAAAAAGAAGGCAGGTTTGTGATTTATGACGCGGAACATTTTTTTGACGGATGGAGTTCCAATNCCGCGTANGCTCTTTCTACTGTAAAAGCCGCGCTTGAAGCCGGAGCGGATCGCGTTGTGTTATGCGACACAAACGGCGGGACATTTCCTGACAAGGCCGCGTTATTTACGCAGGAGCTTGCGGAAAAAATTTCAAANACGCGAATCGGAATACACGCTCATAANGATTGCGGCCTCGCGCTTGCGGTNTCGTTAGCTGCAATAAAGGCCGGATGCACGCATGTGCAGGGGACGCTTGCAGGTTTTGGAGAGCGGTGCGGGAACACTTCTTTAGCCGCGCTTATNCCNTCGCTTGAATTAAAAATGTCCCTTAANTGTCTGCCAAANGGAAATCTTGTCCGCATCGGGGAATTGACAAGAAGAGTCGCGGAAATCGCCAATGTTATTATCAGCGATGATATGCCGTACATCGGCGCTCACGCGTTTTC
>WQRT01000125.1 GCA_009786625.1 Treponema sp. | reverse complement strand
GTGATCTTTAACGGGCATGTAAGCCCGGCGTGCCTGATCCCAGCGTTTAAAATCCGCGGAAGCGAAATTATCACAATCGAAGGTTTTTCCCAGACAATCGAGTATCAGGAAATTGTGACAGGATTTTCTGAATCTCATCTTGGAAACTGCGGGTATTGCGAAGCCGGAAAAATTTTATGCACTGAAGCGCTTCTTGATCGTTTTCCTTCTCCTTCTAAAGATGAAATTCTTATGGGTTTTTCGGGAATCAGATGCAGGTGCACAAACGGTGAAAGGCTTATCAAAGCCATAAATATGATAGCGCAATCGCGCGAGAAGAGGCTGTATGGAAACTCAGCTTAATCATATCTTCTATCCCGCAACCTACAATGAATTATTCCTCGCGTGGAGCCGTTTTCCTGATGCTGTCCTGTACGCCGGGGGTGTTGATATAAATTTAAACCGATCCGGCTGGGCGGACATCTGGCAAGGATCAAGCGTGATGCCCGCGTTCTTATGTCTTGATAATCTTGAGGAGCTTCATCAGATAACAAGGACTGAGCAATACCTTGAAATCGGCGCGATGATAAAGTTGAACAAGCTCCTGCGGCTTGGGAAAATGGTGCCTGAGATTCTTCGTATGTGCATAGAAAATATCGCCGGAGTTCAGGTTAGGAATCTCGCTTCGATAGGCGGAAATATCTGCTGTACATCGCGGTTATTGGATCTGCCCGCGCTTCTTACAAGCCTTGACGCGCAGTATGAACTGCGGAGTTCCTCAGGCGGCATCCGCTGGGTATCGGCAGCCCGTTTTCATTCAAAAGAAGAGCATACCGGCATCGAGAAACACGAAATTCTTACAAGAATCAGGCTGTCACTGCATCAATGGGACTATTCTGTGTATAAAAAATTCCGGGGAGAAGGTCCTTTTCACGGTAATGCGCTTGTTTTTCTTGCTAAAACCCAAAAAAACATACTTTCTGACATAAAAGTTATATACAAGTCAGATAAATTAATACGAAACAAGAACGGAGAAGATATATTGAGCGGCAAAAACCTCCCGTTAAGCAGGAAAACCGCGGATGACTTCATTGAAAACTGGAAAAAGTTCCTCGCTGAGAATCGGGAAATCGGCGGTTTCTCCGCAAACACGCTCATAAACAGTATCGAAGAAAACGTATACAATCTGTCCGAATAATTATTCTCTTGATTCTCAATTTTAATTGGGATATAATGAAATTCTGTATTAAAAACCGTGAAATTTACCGAGTGTGTTGCGGCCGCCGGTGATTTTTGCGTCGATTTGGCCGTTTAACAGCGGTCAGGAAGGCAAAATTACCGCTTTTTTTTCCAGTTTACTGCTGGAATGAGGTTATTTTAACTTATGGATAACATTTAAAATTGCAATATATTTTTGATAACTTTTCTACCGATATTCAAATAACGCGAAATATTCCCGCATTAGGTGATATTGCCGCGAAATTTAATATAAAAATAGATAACACTGCTTTTAAACCGCTTTTTATCGCTGATGAAAATACTGTTATAACCGCAAAAAAAATAATTAACGGCGCAGGGTGTCCATGCTGTGTTTTAAAAAGCGGCGAGGAAAATAAAACCTGGCAGGCTGTTGAAACTGTTCTATCCGCCGCTGTTAATGCCGGAATCGGGAGAGACGGAATTTTTATCGCCGCGGGCGGCGGCGTAATAAGCGACATCGCCGGGTTTGCCGCGTCGATTTATATGCGCGGCTGCCGGTTCGCTGTCGTCAGCACTACCCTGCTTGGAATGGTTGACGCTTCTGTCGGCGGTAAAACAGGTTTTGATATTTTCGGTATAAAAAATATGGCGGGCAGTTTTTATCCCGCGCAAGCCGTGTATATGCCGTTTGACTGCCTTTCTTCTCTGCCGCCGCGTGAATGGAAAAGCGGTTATGCGGAATTAATAAAGACCGCAGTTCTTTCAGGTGATGACTTTTTAGATCAACTTGCTTCAAATGTGAAATGCTGTAATGGAAAGATAAGTGTTTCTGACGATCTTTTGCTTGAATATATAAAAAGAGCTGTTGAGTATAAAGCCGCTGTTGTAAGTGAAGATTTAAGGGAATCAGGCAGAAGGAAACTTCTTAACCTTGGGCATACATTCGCCCACGCGCTTGAATCTGTGTGCGGTTTTGGAAAAATAAGCCACGGAGAGGCCGTAGCGTGGGGCATCGCGCGTTCGTGCGAACTCGGCCTTGCTTTGCGCATAACGCCTGAAGCAAGGGCGCACAAGATTAAATCGCTGCTTGTTTCGTCCGGGTATGAGTGCGCCTGTCCTCATCCTGACGCGGAAAACGCCGCATCGCTTTTTCAATTTATTATAAGCGATAAAAAAAACAGGGATGGAAAATTTGTGTTTATTGTCCCTGACGGAAACAGCGCGGAAATTGTTCAATTGGGTACGGAAAAAGAAATTAGTTTAATCGAAAATATACTAAAAGGTAATGCGTCATCGTGAAAAAAACTTTATCAGTTTTACTTTTATTATGTGTTTTATGCCTGCCTGTTTTCGCTCAGGAGAACGGGGAGGCAGTGCAATCAGAACAGGCGCAATTGACAGAACAGCCGCAGCAGGCATTAAACCGTATTTATATAATTTCATCTTATGAATTTCATGTAGACGGCATTACATGGCCTTCGATAATGGCGCACAGAATCGATCTGAAGACCGGGCAGGAAATTATCGGCATGGAAGCTCTTGAGGCGTATATCAGTAATAAAACGCAGCTTCTTAGAAACGAGAGAGTTTTAGATGATGTGAGAATCGAACACGCAATCGCGGACGCGGGAGAAGACGGAAAATATCCCGTGTCACTTAATATTTATGTAAGCGATACATGGAACTTTATCATTTTTCCCGAACCGGAATTTGACGCAAACTCCGGCTTAGATATAACGTTGAAATTCCGGGATTATAATTTCCTCGGCACGATGAATCCGTTAAGAATTGATGTCGGGTACCGTTATGTCGATCCGGGATTGCATTATTTATCTCTGATGCTGGATTCCGATATTCCTTTTTATCTCTTCGGCTTAAAGTGGAATTTTAATTTTGATAATGATTTTCAATACAGGCCGGATGATCCCAATAATCTGGTACCTGGCCACCAGCCTTTCTTTTTCAAGAATGTTACGGGGTTATCATTTGAACTGCCGATAGGATTGACAAGAATGAATATCGGGTTTGACGAAACATTCAGTTTTAATGAAGAGAATTCCATAACCTACTGGGATGAAGACGGACGATTCCAGGACGGGTTGTATATGTCCACCTACGCGTATATTTCATGGAAAATCCCGTCGAATCTTTCAATCGGCAGTTTCGGCGAACTCATATATACGCCGGAAGTTGCCGCGCGTATTTATCATGAAATGCCGGGATCTCCTCTTGACAGCCGCAGAAACGGTCCTTATATCTATGTTACGCATAATCTTGGTTTTGAAAGATTTGACTGGATTACCAATAACCTGCGCCGCGGATTTTCGGCCGCTTTTAAAAATTCCATAGAGTTTAATTTTCATGATGATGTCACATCCATTTATTATGATTTAACCGGGATAGGCAGGTTCGCGTTTTTTAATATCTTTGGTATATACTCGCGCCTCAGTTACCGCCAGTGGGCGTACAGTTATATAGATAACGCCGGTGATGTACTGCGCGGCATCTATAATAGAGAGGTTAACGCGGATCAGATGGTTTCGCTTAATTTGGATATACCTATCGCGATTCCGTTTAGACCTTCTCAATGGTTCAGAAATATCGGTTTTTTAAACGCGGTAACGAGAGGCAGGATATTTGATTTTGATATTCATGTAGTCCCTGTGTTTGACGCGGCGTATTACAATGATCCTCTCAGAATAAAATCTAATGATTTTTTCAAGGATCATTTTTTAATGTCAGCCGGATGCGAAGTAATTGTTTATTCTGTCAGGTGGCGGAGCTTGTATTTAAGGGGATATCTCGGATTTAAAATTCACGGNGATACGGAAAGCTCAAGGCCTGAATGGGGAATTGTAATTAACAGTCTTTTTTATTAACGAGTAATCATGGCGAAAATAGCGGTTATTGGAACAGGTTATGTCGGCGCGGTCTCAGGGGCTTGCCTCGCGGATTTCGGGAATTATGTTATCTGCGTCGATAACGATATAGATAAAATTTCTTCATACAAAAAAGGCATTGTTCCGATTTTTGAGCCGGGTCTTGATGATGTAATACAGCGCAATATAAGAAGCAGGCGTTTATCTTTCACGGTAAATTTAAATGAAGCTCTGGGAGAAAGCGGCATTATATTTATCGCGGTTGGTACTCCTCCAAAGGATGACGGAAGCGCAGACCTTATTTATGTTGAAGAAGCCGCGCGTCAGATTGGGAGGATTATAGACAAGTACACTGTTATTGTCGATAAAAGCACAGTCCCAATTGGAACAGGAAGGAAAGTGAGCGCGTGGGTTAAAGAGGAACTTGATAAAAGAAAAATAAATGTCGAGTTTGACGTTGTTTCTAATCCTGAGTTCCTGCGCGAAGGAACCGCTGTTTATGATTTTACGCATCCTGACCGTGTTGTAATAGGAAGCGAGAGCGCGCGGGCGCGGAGTGTAATGAAAGATGTTTACAGATCGCTTTATCTTAACGAAACTCCGTTCATTGAAACAAATCTTGAATCCGCGGAAATGATCAAATACGCTTCCAACGCTTTTCTTGCCGTAAAAATTTCTTTTATAAATGAAATCGCGAATCTATGTGAAAAAACCGGCGCGGATATAAGAGCTGTCGCGAAAGCTGTCGGCAAGGATGGAAGAATCGGTTCTAAGTTCCTTCATCCTGGTCCCGGTTACGGCGGCTCGTGTTTTCCTAAAGATACAAGGGCTATAGCCAAAATCGCAAGAGATAACGGCGAAAAATTGAGTATAATTGAAACAGCTATTGAAGCGAACGAAACGCAAAAAATCCGCGCCGCTAAAAGAATCGGAAAAATTCTTGGATCATTAAAAAATAAAACAGTCTGTATTCTAGGTCTTGCGTTTAAGCAAAATACCGACGATATGCGCGAATCTCCGTCTATTACAATTTGCAAATATCTTGCCGGAGAAGGCGCTAAACTGCGGCTTTATGATCCTGCGGCGATGGAAGAAGGACGCTGGAGATTATCGGAGATAAAAGAATCAATTTACTTCGCCGCGGATGAATACGACGCCGCAGACGGCTGTGACGCGCTTGTAATCGCGACTCCGTGGAACCAGTTCAGGAATATTGATTTAACGAAAATAAAGAGACTGCTCTCTTCACCTAACTTTATAGATCTCCGCAACATTTATAAACCTGAAGAAGTTACACAGGAAGGTTTAAATTATTTTGGGATCGGGTAATTTTACAATTGATTTTTTCCGCAGATTTAAAACACACCTTCGCCTTATTATTTTTACTCTCGCTGCTTTCGCCTCAGGATTCCTTCTCGCAGGATTTTTCATCGGTCAACAGGGATCTCCTTCAATTGGAGAGCTTGATAACAGATACGCTGAACAATATGGAAGAGCATCAGAGATTGTTGGAAGGCTTGAGGCTGAACTTGACAGAGAGCGGGATATTAATAACAAGCTACGAGAGCATAATTCAAGAGCAAGAGAACTTACTGGCGAACTTGCGTTTACAACTGAACGAAATGTCAGAAACCTACAGGATGCAGTCGCAATTATCGGCGAGATACGCAGAAAGCTCCAGATTCTGGAGGACTTTTACGCTGATAGCGGTTCCGGCGGCGGCGCTGATTAGCGGAGGCGTTGTGTGGATGCTGGTGAATTAGAGATGGGAAGAGAGATATGACATTATTTGAGAAATTTTCATTTTTAAAACCTGTATTAAGCCGGCTCTTTAAATTATTAACCAAAAGACAAAAAATATTAATGCTTTTTGTGTTAATAATAATTATTGGTTTTTCTCTTGTTGAAACAATAGGTATTTCCGCAATTATGCCTTTTATCTCGGTGGTATCAAACCCTGCTTTACTTGAAGACGGATACTATAAAAAGGCATATGAATTTTTTAATATTGATACTCCTCAAAATTTTATAATTATTTTTGGCATTGTTATAGTATTATTTTATATATTCCGCGGCGCTTATTTTATTTTTCTTTCATATGCGACAAAAAAATACTCAAATGGAATATACAAATATTTTTCTAAAAAAAATCTGGTAATAAATTTATCAGTTCCGTACAAAGTACATTCAAGGAAAAATTCAGGTGAGTTAATGTACGCAATAAGCGGTGAAACAAAAGATGTCGGCAGTGTTGTATTTAATTTATTATATTTCCTTACTGAATTATTCTCAGTTCTGATGGTTTATATATTAATTATCTTTCTAAACTGGAAGATGACATTCATTTTATCATGCATATTATTAGTTTTTATTATTATTTTTTTATCATTTCTTACAAAGATAAATTCTAAACAAGGAAAAATTAGGTTTGAAGCTAATAAAAAAATGAACCGTTCTTTAAAGGAAGCTCTTGGAAATATTAAATATGTTAAATTAAAAGGCAATGAGGAAGAAGTAATAAAGACATATAATGACGCGCTTGAGGCTAACGCAAAATCCGAACTTATTACGGATGTATTAGGATCAATGCCGAAAGGCATTCTGGAAAGTATCGGATTCTCCTTTTTAATCGGCGTTGTTGTTTTTATTGTTTGGTATTTTAATGATGCAAGTATAGTTATACCGATTATATCTATGTACGCGCTTGCCCTTTATAGAATTCTTCCTTCTGTACACAGAATGTTAATAAATTTAAATAGAATAGTATATTCTGAAGAGACAATTAAAAATGTATACGATAATTTAAATCAGGATTATGAAAAAGAAGGTAATANCCCGGTTAATTTTAATACTTCCATTCGTCTTGATAATATAAATTTTAAATATATGACAGGACNTGANATAATCATGAATATTTCTTTGGATATAAAAAAAGGAGATAGAATTGCATTTACAGGTGAAAGCGGCGGCGGAAAATCAACTCTTATAGATATNATTACAGGAATACATAAACCAATTTCCGGGAATATTTATATTGATGACATTCTTTTAACAAACGAAAATATCCGCAGTTGGAGAAAGAAAATAGGTTANATTCCTCAAAGCGTTTATTTATTTGANGGAACTGTGGCTGAAAATGTTTCCTTTGGTTCTGTTTATGATGAAGATAAAATTAAAGCAGCTCTTTTAAAAGCAAACATTTGGGATTTTCTTTCACAAAAAGAAGGCATTAATACACTTGTCGGTGACGGCGGAATACAATTAAGCGGCGGTCAACAGCAGCGTATCTGCATCGCGCGGGCGATTTATGACGATCCTGAAGTTCTTGTTCTTGACGAAGCGACATCTGCGCTTGATAACGAGACAGAGCGGAAAATTATGGACGAAATCTACAGTGTAAGCGCTAATAAGACATTATTGGTAATTGCGCATAGATTAACCACCGTTGAACGATGCGATAAAAGAATTTGTATTAAAGACGGGAAGATTGAAATATGAAGGTAGTAATATTAGCAGGCGGTCTTGGCACCCGTCTTTCTGAAGAAACTAATCTAATTCCAAAACCCATGGTAGAAATCGGCGGACGGCCTATTCTTTGGCATATAATGAAAATTTATTCATACTGGGGTTTTAATGAATTTGTTGTGCTTACAGGCTATAAATCTCATGTTATTAAAGAATATTTTATAAATTATTATACTCGTTATTCTGATATAACGGTCGATATGAAAAATAATTCTGTTGAGCTTCATAATAACAGAACTGAACCATGGAAAGTAACCATGCTTTATACCGGAAAAGACACAATGACAGGCGGAAGGCTGTTTGCGGCAAAGGAATTTATCGGCAAAGAAAGATTTATGTTAACATACGGCGATGGAGTAAGCGATGTTAATATAAAAGAACTAATGAAATCGCATGAAGAATCAAAAAAAAATGTGACGTTAACCGCCATTCAACCTAAGGGCCGTTTTGGCGCGTTAGATATAAAAAATGACGGTTCAATTACATCTTTTAAGGAAAAACCTGACGGAGACGGTGCATGGATAAACGGCGGTTTTTTTATAATGGAACATAACATATTTAACTATTTATCAAATAACAATTCAATTCTGGAAAAAGAACCTATGGAAACATTGGCTTTGGAAGGGCAATTAAACTCTTATAAGCACAATGGTTTTTGGCGTTCGATGGATACATTAAAAGATAAAAACGATTTAACGGAAATGTGGACTAACGGAACTTGTCCGTGGGCTCTTTGGCTGAAATAATGCTTGATTTTTATAAAAATAAAAAAATATTTATAACNGGACATACCGGTTTTAAAGGNACATGGNTATGCCGTATTCTTTTACTTGCGGGAGCAAAAATAACAGGTTATGCGCTAACCCCTTCTACAACGCCTTCATTGTATAATCAAATAAAACTTGAAAAAGAC
>WQRT01000124.1 GCA_009786625.1 Treponema sp. | reverse complement strand
AATCGCTCCACGCTTCATACAGATGCAGCCGCTGTTTCGCGAGCGTTTCAATTCCCACACTGCCGGAGAGTGGACGTCCTTCGGTAACCAGCCCGGACAACCCGCGTTTCAAATATAAAATCACGCTGTTTTGCCGCAGAAGATCAAGATTTTCATGACGGGTAACCACTCCGCCGCCTGCCGCGATTACAATGCCGCTCTTCTTGGTTTCACCGCCAAGCGCCTGCGTTTCAAGCCCGCGGAAAAAATCTTCTCCGTCTTCTTTAAAAATCCGCGGGATACTTTTCCCTGCGGCCGCTTCAATCAGGCTGTCAATGTCAGCTAACGGACGATTCATTTCCCCTGCGAGAATTTTTCCAACGGTGCTTTTCCCGCATCCGGGCATGCCGATAAGCGCGATGTTCCGCGTTTTACTGATGACAGCGCTTACGATTTTTTCTATAAGAGATACCGAGCCGCCTCTTTCCGGTTCATTCAAAAACAACCGGCTTGCCATTTCCGCCTGAGCGGCTAACATTGTAAGCCCGTTCACGCAGGGAATTTTTTTACGCTCAGCGTTAAGTAAAAATTTTGTCCGCATTGGATTGTAGATCAAATCCGCGGCGCCGGTTAAATTTTCAAATCCGTCAAAACTTATGAGGCAATTCCCATTATCGGGGTACATTCCGACAGGCGTGGTATTCACGATAATCTGCGCGTCATAATGCCTGTCAATATTGCCGTAATGGTTTTCGCCGCGGCGTGAAATTGTAATTACCTCTCTCGCGCCAAGCCCGGAAAGCGCGGCTCTCACAGTTTTCGCCGATCCTCCATCACCTAACACAAGAGCTTTTTTATCTTTCGGATTGATTCCGCCCTGCGCTCCATCCGCGCTCTCTAGCATTACGCAAAATCCGTAATAGTCGGTGTTATACCCGTGTAAAAATCCGTCCTTATCTTTAACGATTGTGTTCACACTGCCGATGGTACGAGCTTCGTCCGAAAGGGAGGCGCAATACGGCATAACCGCCTGTTTATAAGGAATGGTCACATTGATCCCGCCAAAGCGTTTTTCTTTCATGAACGCGTCAAGATCACCTGGCTTAATTTCGTATAACAGATAATCGTAACCGCCTAAATGCTTGTGAATCTCAGGCGAGAAACTGTGCCCGAGTTTTTCACCTAACAGACCGAATGATTTTTTCATATTGATGTCTAACGATCCAGATAAGCGTCATAAAGCGCGATTGCCGCGGCCGCCTCTACGCACGGCACAGCGCGTGGTACGATGCATGGATCGTGCCTGCCTTTCACCTGCAATGCCGCGTTTTCCATGCGTGGCAGGCTGACGCTCTCCTGCTCCATGCCGATGGAAGGAGTCGGTTTAAAAGCGGCGCGGAAAATTACAGGCATGCCGTTTGTTATCCCGCCTAGAATGCCGCCTGAGTTGTTTGTGCGCGTTTTTATTTTTCCGCCGTCAACAAAAAAACTGTCATTAAATTCAGAGCCGTTACGCGCAACTCCCGCGAAACCGCCTCCGAACTCAATGCCTTTTACCCCAGGTATGCCGAACACAACCGCGGCGATTCTGTTTTCAACTCCGTCAAACATAGGGTCGCCTAACCCTGCCGGAAGACCGGTTACGGCGCACTCGATTATTCCCCCGACAGAGTCGCCTTTTTCCTTTGCCTTAATTATTTCAAGCCGTATCGCCTCACCCGCTTCAGGGTTGAGCGCCGGCAGCGCGTTATTCTTAATCTTTTCAAAATCCGCGGCTGATACATTCACCGGATCAAACGCCGCGTCCTTCGCGCCGCCGATCTGAACGATATGAGCGCCGGTGTGAATTCCAATGCCGCGTAAAATCTGTAAACATATTCCCCCCGCGGCGCACAACGGAGCCGTCAATCTGCCTGAAAAATGCCCGCCGCCTGATACATCATTAAATCCGTTGAATTTTACGTGAGCTGTATAATCGGCATGAGACGGGCGGGGAATATCCCGCGTTTCGCGGTAATCGGAAGAACGCGCGTCATTGTTGCGCATAACGACAGCGAGCGGTGCGCCGCAAGTAACGCCGCCTGAAAGCCCCGATAAAATTTCAGGTTCATCGCTTTCCGCCCGCGCGGTGGAAATGTCATTTTGCCCCGGCGCTCTGCGGCGCAGAAACGCGCGCAGTTCATCCATATCAATCTTGATTCCCGCGGGAAGCCCGTCGATGCTGACCCCAATCGCGGGAGAGTGCGACTGCCCGAAAATTGAGATTTTAATTTTTCTGCCGAAATGAGATGACATAAGACCACCCTTTTAAGAATTTATTATTTCCGCCGAACCGCCAAGCGAACGCAGATCGTCAAAAAATCCGGGATAGGATTTATTAACAGCTTCCGCGCCGTTAATTATAACAGGCTGTGCGCATAACATTGAAGCAACAGCAGCCGTCATAGCGATCCGGTGATCCCCCCATGAAGAAACCTGCCCGCCGTTAAGAGCGCCGCCACCATTTATAATTAAACCGTCATCCGTTACGCGCACATCAGCGCCGAGACCGTTAAGCACGGAAGATACCGCCGCCAGCCTGTCGCTCTCTTTGCCGCGAAGCCTTCCTGCGCCCCGTATAACGGTGGTTCCCTCAGCGGCTGCTGCTGCGGCGGCAAGCACCGGCACTAAATCCGGGATATCCCGCGCGTCGATTTCGATGCCGCGAAGACGCTTACCACGTGGTTTCCTGCCGTCAATCCTTCCGTCGCGCACTGTAACAGATGACCCGCTCTTTTCTATCTGCGCTCCGAACCGTTCAAGAATATCCATGATCGCGCGGTCGCCCTGTTTGGACCGCAAATCCAGCCCGTTGCAGGTAACGCCGTTTTCACCTAACGCCCCGGCGGTAAGCCAGAACGCGGCGTTTGACCAGTCGCCTTCTATTCGAACCGTACCGGGAGAGCGGTATGCCTGTCCGCCGGGTATTGAAAAGACCGCGTCCTTAAACTCAACCTTTATGCCAAAAGCCTCAAGCATCGATACAGTCAACTCAATATAAGGATATGACTCAATCTGCCCGGTCAATCTAAGCTCGCTGTCCCCCTTAAGCAAAGGGAGAGCGAATAAAAGTCCGCTGATAAATTGCGAAGACACACCGGCATCAAGCGAGAAAACCCCCGGCGTAAGTTTTCCTTCGGCGTTAAAAGGATTAACTCCATGCGGCGAAAGAGCGCATCCATGCCGGACAAGCTCTTCATAAAGCGGAGACAACGGACGCTCTGGCAGCCGTCCTTCAAGAATAAAGGATGCTCTTTGTCCTAAAGCGCAGACCACCGGCAGCAGAAAGCGGAACGTACTTCCGCTCTCCCCGCAGAGCAGCGGCGCTGACACTTGTTTCAAGGGCTGCACAATGTAAACGTCATTTTGGCGCCGGACACCGGCTCCCATCGCGGACAAGCACGCTGAGGTAGCCGCGATATCTTTGGATTGACTGCCGCACTCAATATGCGTCACAGCGTCTGATAAACCCGCGCAAATCAACGCCCGGTGCGCCTGTGATTTTGACGGGATGGCGTTCACCGAACCGCTCAGGGGATTAGGTAATACTTTTACGTTCAAAATTCGCCGTCCTCGCCGCCTGTCAGTCAATTTAATCAGGCGATTCTCTTATCAAAATATATCATTTTTAAAAAAATATACCAACCATTCGGAAAAATATGGTAAAATGAAAATGGGAGCGGCAAATGGAAGTATACAGGAATCAGGAAAAAAGAAAAGTTGTCTCGCTGATAGACAAAGGCTGGTTTAATAATGATCCCGGAGACGGAGTATTCGGCGACAGCAATTATAAATTCATTTTAAAAAACAGCGATAATAATTTTTATCCGCCCATATTGAGAGATGCGAAAGAATATTTTAAATACAACAACATCTCATGGTGGAAAGGAAGCGAAGCGACAGGCCATGCTCTGTCATCGCAAATCGCCTGTATAAATCATTTATATCCAATTAGGTATGACAAGGAAGCAGTCCTTGCGGTTCTATCATCGTTTTCAAATAATTTTACGGACGTAATCCAGATAATTACAGACAGATACAGACCGGCATATATTTCGTTTGAGCAAGTAAGCGACACAGATCATTTGAACGAAGGAAAACCGACAAGAGGATCGATCTGCACATCGATTGACGCTTTCATTTACGCCATACACAAAGACGGATCAAAATGGATCATACCGATAGAATGGAAATACACGGAATCCTACGGCGATATCGATAAAAGCCACGGGCCGTCAGGCGAATCAAGACGAACAAGATACGACGAACTGATATATAAATCGTCGCAATTAATTTATGATAAATTGCTGAGTAATAAAAATACTTATTATTATGAACCGTTCTATCAGCTTATGCGCCAGACATTATGGGCAGAACAGATGATAAGCCACAACAATACAGAAACAATTTCCGCGGATAATTTTTTACACTTGAATGTGATCCCGCCAAAAAATATCGACCTGCTGGAGAAAAGATACGCGTGCAGTAAAAATGACATGCCGGTAACATGGCGGAGCTGCATCGCGGATCAAAGCAAATATAAAATAATACCGCCTGAAATTTTACTGAGAAATCTCGGTTCAAAATATTACAAATTAAAGCAATATCTTCTGGAAAGATACTGGAAAGATTAAAGCCGGTTGTTAGGTGACATTAATTATCTGATCAGCTCATGCAGTTCTGTTGACGATTCCACTCTGCCTCTTGAGTCGTAATTTACGGATTTAACAACGCCGATTCCCCTTACATACCACGATACGCCGTTGTTGACGATAGGCGACCTGCCCCATCCGGTGGTAGTCGTCGTGGTCAATTGCGTGACTCTGTACGCCTCAAACGTTCCGGCGGGAACAGTCACCATCTCGATGCCGGTACACACAATGTCCGTCATTGCTGACTGTGCCGTAACAGTACCAATGATCGGAACTCTGACGCTCATATTCATCCATGTATCTTCAAGCCTGCTGCCGGGCGCCATGTTTGACGGAACCAGAAAATTACCGGCTGTCATGGTATAGTTCATTTCCCTCGACGCAAAAAACGCGTCCATCATGTTATCAAGACGGTAGATTAAAACACCATCGGAAATATTCACGCTGTATTCGCGTTCGCCTGAGTTCCTGACAGGCCTCCGGTTCCTGTCCAGAATCTGAACAGTATAGATGACAGTCATGTCACTGCCCGATGTTCTTACATCGGTAACGACTTGTCGGTTATAACCTTCTACCCTGCCGCCGGCGTTAAGGTTAGCAGTCAGTTGAACCGCACCCGGCCTTGTCGGGAAGAAAACATCATTGGAGAAAACCGGAACAGCGGCTGTTAACAGGATAAAAAGAATGACAGAAGGTTTCAAGATAGCTATCATGATATTATTATATTTACATTTAGTTTTTTTACAATAGGTTAAGAAGTAAGGAGTATAAATTATCCCGCGGCATTATCAGATATTTTTTTTATTAAATTACCAAGACCGATTAAAATATATGAAAACCCGATAAAACCTAACATGATAAGAAGCAGCCATAATCCGACTTTTTTAAATCCATAAGTTTCATAATTAAGAAAAAAATACGGGAAACTCGCGGGAGCGTCGCTGAAAAATCTATACACTCCGCCGAACGCCCTGTAAATTACAGTATAAACAATATAGAAAACAGGAAATCCAACCCACCCAAACGGATACCATATTTTATAATAACCCTTCGCTTCAAAAAAGAGAAAATCTCCAAACATCAAAACAGGGACAACCACATGAAGCAAAATACTTTCAAGCGACTCGCTGATATCGGCGTTATTCATTATTAAAGCAGGTCTTAAAACAAAATTGTATATAAAGAAAGTCAGGAGAATTGAAACCAGCGCCATTCCCCTAAAAAAATGATATCCCTGAATTTTAAAACCGCTCTTTTTAATTTCCAGTATAATTGTTATAACAGATGCGGCTAAACACAGCAGATTGCTCTGTATTGTAAAATAGGAAATAGCCGGCGCAAAACCCATTTTTAAAGCAGCTAATGTAACGCCTGTTCCGGCGCAGATTATTGTAAAAATATTGATAAAAATCCGGACTATTTCCCTGCCGTCAATTTTTAAAATTTCCATATTCTTCTGCGGCTCATTTTAAATTTTGTGTAAAAAAAAGTCAATTAATCGGGTTGAAACGCGCCCGTATTACCCTATTCCGGCGCTGTTTCCGGCGGAGCTAAAAACACCTCTTTTCTCTATTGATTTATTCACTTAAATGGTATAAAATAGATCTTATACAGACTGGTAGAAGGGGTAACTTATGGATATGAAGCCAACATGCGCTTGTAAAGGGACGGAATTTACTTGCAAACAAATCGGAATGCCAAACGGCAATTTTTGGTATCCAATAATCTGCAAAAACTGCGGCGCAATTGCGGGCCAGCTTCCCAGCGGTGATGATCAAAAAGCTGTTGAACAAGTAGTCGGAGAACTGTCAACCATTATGGAACGCCTTGATAACATTCAGACCATTCTTTACGACACTGAAGAACGTCTAAAAAAATAAGGTTTGACAGTTTCTGTAAGNNATNCTTACTATTTGGGCGAAAATATTCATTCTCACAATGTGAGTTCTATGTTGATTAGCGGTGTTGGAAAAATTTTATAATTAATCAAATTCTGAGATGTTTCGTTTAACGTTTGTTATATGAAACATTATTTTTTAAATTTAAAGTATGGGAGAAACATTGACTTTAAGTCCTCGCAGACGGTAATAAAAAATCCTTTAACCTCTTGAGTTTGCTCTTATAACGCGGCAGAATTATACTAGAGGGTTTCAAATGAACGCGAAAGATGTTCTTTCATATATAAGACTGATACCGGTAAAAGTGGGTATCAGTGACATATATATTGACGGTTTCTTTCACGGTATGTCATCCATGTCAAACAGGCAAAAAATAGATTGGTTGAATAAAAAAATCGCGGAAGAAATGAGCAGGGAAATGCGTCTTGATATAAATCGTCTGTATTCCTGCGGGTTTGTACTGCAGGATGATGATGAATTTGGNTTTTTNTACACCGCGACAGATATGCGTCCGGAAATTGATATATGGATTCAATATGAAAAATTTGCATCTAACGCGAACCAGATAAGTCTTAATAATGATACAATCACATTTACTTACTCAGATAAACCGGTCGCTTCATATAAGAGCAGCACTTCTGATATAAAAATATGTGACAAAATTTATACTGTGAACAGGGATAGAGATGAAAGAATAGTGAGCATACACAGAAAGTTTGAACGTTTAAGCGCGGAAGAAATATATGACAATATTAAGCTTCAGTATGACGAAGGTCAAAACCTAATACATATAATAAATATGGATAATAAACTGGTAGAGAATATCAGTCTATCAGGCGATTCATTTAAAGACGCGAGATTTGTAATCCACGCGGAAAACACGGTATTNGTCGGGAATACCNCTTTCGAGAACATGACATTTAACGTATCGTATTTTGACGGCGCTGTTTTNTTAAACGCCGGAAAACAATACAATAACACAAAAAATGACTCATCACTGATATCTGATGAAGGATATGTATCTTTCGCAAAATCAATTTTTGAAAATCCGGCTTCTGATACGCCAAATCCTGTTTTTCGCAATTCTCATATTATTACGAATAAAATGGTATTTGACCAAATACTAATAAATAACGGGGAGATCACATTTGAAGACGCCCGAATCAGCTCTGTAGGAAAAGATGATTGCGTCATAAGCTTTAACGGAGCATCTCTTTCAAAGACAACGTTGAATTTTTTCCAGACAATTGCNCCTTGTGTAAAGATTGCATTTTTAGCNGNGGACATATCAAATGGAAAGTTAAATTTCGAATTGAGTAAAATTAAACATTTGTGTTTTCTTGGGATNAACAATTTCCCATGCGCCGATTTCCGGTTTATTTGGTGTGAGCGNCTGGAATTATTAGACTGTGAATTGACACAGGTAATAAAATTCACCTTTGATGACAAGCGAAGTGTAGAAAAAATATCTCTTGCAAAAAGCACTAACAGCGGCTGTTCAATATTAATGCCGCCGCGTCAGGATAAAAGTTTCCCTCTTATAGATTCTATTAAAAGAGCTCATCAAACTAAAGACAAACGGGATTCTCTCGCGGGTCAACTGCAAATTGTTAAAGAAATATTTCATAACATGGGAAATTATGAATATGAAGATGCCACATGGGTCGCGTACAAAAACGCAAGCAGCTCGTGGCCATTGGGAGAAAATTTTAATTTCTTAAATATCGTCGGCAGGTATGGGACATCTCCAACCTCGATAGTAAGATTTATGTTCGTACTGTTCTTCGCGTTCTGTACATTCAACGCGCTGTTAATAATATGTCCAGCAGATATTTCGCAATGGCTGTTGGTTATATACGCAACCGGGTTGGCAATGGCAACATTTTCTTTTCCCGACACAATTATGCAAGTCAGCGTGATACAACCGGAATTAATTGGGATAACAGGACTCATTGAAGGTATTGTTCAATGGTTCATTCTGGGTTATCTTATTATAGCATTTACCCGTAAGACACTGCGATAGGAGAT
>WQRT01000123.1 GCA_009786625.1 Treponema sp. | reverse complement strand
CCGAAACGATCTTCAACATGATACTTTCCGCCTGTGCAGCCGAGAGAAGGGTATGATGTGAGTATCGCGCAGGCGTGACCTGGCAGGTCTACTTCCGGAATTGTTTCGATGTGGCGGCTTGCCGCGTAATCAATTACTTCTTTAATTTCATCATCGCTGTAAATGCCGCCAAACACGCGCCGCCTTCTGTTGTCTTTTCTGACAGAACCGACTTCCGTTAAAAGAGGATACTCTGGTACAGGAAGCCTCCAGCCCTGATCGTCCGTTAAATGCCAGTGGAATTTGTTTATATGATGCATGGAAATTACATCAATTAAATTTTTGATAAACGGAACAGAATAATAATACCTTGAACAGTCAAGCATAAGGCCGCGCCACGAAAAACGCGGATAATCGTTGATCTTCGCGCATGGTAAAACAAGTTCGCCGTCTTCAAAATGAGAAAGAGATAGCTGGCGTATTGTCTGTAGCGCGTGATACATTCCCGCCGGTGACGAAGCCTGGGCCGTTATGCGATCTTTTTTTATTTCAAGGTTGTACGCTTCGGGTTCAAGCCCGTCTATCTTTTCGCAGCTAACGGAAGGAAGAGAATTATCGATTTTATCCTTCATTTGATAGGATGCGGTTTCAATAACGCCGCGAAAAGCGTCATCGCCCTTAAATGGAGGAAGTCCTTTTGAGCGGAATGTTCCTTCCGCGTACTTGACAGAAACTGGTTTTGGAATAACCGCTAGTTCGTTTTTCATTAGAAATACTCCGTTACATGCTGAGGCCGAAGCGTAAATACGCGCTTTAATGTTTCTTCGTTATCAAAAACTTCAAGCCCATCCCGGCGTGAATACAGGGCGTTTTCGAGCGTCCTGTAACCTGTTACAAGCTGGCTGAGGGAAAGAAGGTCGCAGTAAATGTCAGGATCTTTTTTTGTCTTCTTTACCTTTACGCCTTCCGGCCCGAATTGAACAAGGTACTTGCCAGTGTTAGCTGAAATATGTTCATCCTCGGTTTCAATTATATATTCGCCTTCACCGGGCGGACGGCGCATAAGTTCAAGAGCTGCTTTTACGTTTACAATCCTTGTCATCTCGCGCGGTAAAATTTTTGTTTCCACAGACCACGCGTCATCAATAAAATCAAACGGATCGATATGGGAAGGCATTAACCATTTAAAATTTTCAAACTGCGCTGATAACCCGGATGTGATGCTTAACGCTCCGTATAAACCTTTTTTGTCCGCGAACGCAAGTTCTGTTACCGACATATGATGATCGCCGTCTTCCGTTATGTCTTGATATCTTATGTAGCTCTTTGCTTTCCCGGTTTCGTCCTTCCAGAGGTAAATATAAATTCCCGTCGAGCATGGATCGTTATTCGTAAATATTTTCCAAGCGCGGTTATCAGGCCAGTAATCCCTGTGTATGCCGTGGTTGACATCTGCGATGTAAGCCGAGTGAACCTGCGCAAGAAGGGAAGTGTCATCACCGGGGAGGACGTGAACAAACTCTCCCTTTGCTTCTATCTCGGATAAATCACCCGCGTCAATTGTAATGTTGTTCCGTGCGCATGTTAATTCNTANCCGAATTTTCTGTAGAACTCATGNCTGAACGGAGTAAGGTTTGAAAANATTACGCCTTTCTCGTAAGCCTGCGGCAGAAGTTTTTCAAATATGCGCCTAACAAGNCCGCCCTTCCTTGCTTCCGGCAGCGTGCCCACTCCGCTGATACCTGACATCTTCACGCTGTTNCCGTCAAAGCGCATCAGGTAATCAACCTCGAACATTCCGGCGAGGAGCTTCTTGCCGTCAAACACTCCCCACGCCCAATTAGGCGGATGCGCCATTGGATCCGGTTTTTGATTTTCTTCTTTAGAGTAATCCCTCCGCATATTGTAAACAATCGTGTGGATTTTATTTAATTGAATTATATCTTCCTGTTCAAGCCGTCTAATCTCCGCCATGCCAACCTCTTGATCCATCATAACATCATTTTAACAATAATGCAAAAATAAATAAAAATGTGGTTCGCGGCTAATAATTTTTACTATCCCTTTACCGCGCCCGCGGTTACGCCCTTGGTTATTTGTTTTCTGAAAATGATGTAAAAGATGATCATTGGCAGCATTCCGATAACCAGCGCTGAAAATTGCTTGCCGAAGTCAGAGGCGAGCGCTCCTGAGAACATATTGATGCCGACAGGCAGGGATTTTAAATCGTTTCTTGCGGCAAGAATGTTGATAAGGATAAACTCGTTCCATGTTCCCGTTGCTGTCAGTATCGCGACAGTCGCGGCGACAGGAGAAGCCATCGGCATGATTATATTCCAAAAAACGCTGATATATTTCGCGCCGTCAATTCTCGCCGATTCGATTATTGAATCCGGAACGCTCTTGATATAAGCAGTGCTTAAGTAAACCGACATGGGAAGTCCTATTCCTATGTACGGGATTATAACGCCGAGCCTTGTATCGTATAACCCTGCAGCGTTGATCATCAGAAAAAGCGGAACCAGAATTGACTGCAAGGTTAAAAGAATTCCTATTATAAAACAACCGTGTAAAAGAGGCGTTAATCTTGATGGAAGTTTCGCGAACGCGAAGCCGGCCATGAAACTTAAAATTATTATTGATATTACGGTAATCGATGTATACATAAAACTGTTAAGTATTAATGTTGTAAATTTTCCCATTGTCCATGCCCAGGGATAATTGCCCGCGAACCATGTAGTGGGGAAGGAGAGCTTGCTTACAGTCATGTAATCCTGCGTTGTCTTAAATGATTGAATTATCAGCCAGAAAATCGGGTATACGGTAAAGAATGTAAAAGCGATTACTATTATGTACATAACAGCAAGAGATACAGTTTTATTTTTATTGATATTTTTCATTTCATTCCTCTGATGTGAATAATTTTTCAGCTAACCGAGTTATACCGATTAAAATAAAACTGATGATAACCATGATGGTAGAGATGGCGTTGGCGGCAGGATAGTTGGGCGCGCCGCGGAAAGCCTTGTCGTACATATAAAGCGCGAGAACCGAAGTGCGCCGCGCCGGTCCTCCCTGTGTCATTACATAGATTAGATCAAATGATTTTAGAGAACCGGCAATCGCGAGGATCGCGCATGTGGCAATAACGCCTGATAACGCCGGCAGAATTATGTACCTAAGCGTCTGCATCTCGGTCGCGCCGTCAATCTTGGACGCTTCGATGATTGAAGCATCAATCTTTTGTAAATTAGCTAAAAAAATAATAACATAAAAACCTGTATACATCCAAAGAATAACAGCGAGCACAGGAAGCATCGCGTTCTTTCCCGGAACAAACTCTGCTGCAGGATTAAAAAATCTCTGTATTTCCAGAAAAACGCTGTTGGATGTCAGAAAAAACCTGCTGAAAAGTATGCCGATAATAACCGCGGAAATTACATTGGGCAGGTATATCATCGCCTGAAAAAAACCCGTTCCCTTTATTAAGTTACGCGAAAGAATGTAAGCGAGAAAAAATCCCAGAGGAATNTGTCCNAAAACTGAAACCAGAANAATCCATAAATTATTTTTAAGCGCGATATAAAAATATTGATCTGTAAAAATATCAATGTATGCCTGAAAGCCCGTAAAGCCGAATTTCNGATTCGCGAAAATGCGCCCGCCTGAATAATTTGTAAGGCTTAAAGCCACGGAAAAAACNGCAGGGAACGCCATCACAGAAAGATAAAGAAGCAGAGCGGGCAGGACAAGCAATGCGTAAGAAAATCTTTCTTCTTTTTTTGTATTAATTTTTATCATAACCCGCTCCGTCAAATTACCATGTTCCTGCCGCTCGTCCCCGGTCGAAAGCCCGCTGGATTTCTTCCGCCGCCTGTCTCGGAGTTTTTGTGCCAAGCCCTATTTCCTGCAGGCTGTCATTGATCACATTGTAAACATCGCTGTGAAAAACAGAATCAATTACAGCGGTAAGCGAAGTGTATTCGCTGTCAAAGCGCCCGGCTGTTATCTGAATAGGTTCAAGGTTAAGGTGCGATGTATCTATATCTGTACGCGCCGCCGCTCTGTACGCTCCGTCCTGGATGCCCCTCATTTGCACCTCACGTCCTGTCAGCCATTTTATNAGCCGCCATGCCGCTTCTTCGCGCTGNGANCCTTCAGGAATTGCCGCGTCCATTGCCCAGCCTGTTCCAAGAACGCCTGAGTTTGTTTTATTAATCCGCGCGTTTTCAATGTCGGGGAATACAGTGAGCCTTATATTGCGCTGTCTTTCAGGCGGTATCAGCGCGCGTTTTGTGCTTAAGTCTGTTATAAACTGACCGACTCTCCAGTCGCCGTCGATATAATACGCGCATGCGTTATTCGCAAATAACCCAGGACCGTCGCCGTAGGTTGTGGCAAGAGATGACCTTGCGATTACACCGTCGGTGTATAACTGCTTTATAAATTCAAGCGCGTTTACAAAAGCCGGATCTGTAAACTTTGCGTTCTCCGCGAGAATTTCTTCATGCCAATGCTGTCCGCCGAACCGTCCGGCGATCATTGAGAAAAGACAGCTCTGCATTACCCACGCGTCCATATTCGGCATGATAATCGTCTCATAACCCGCCGCCTTTAACACCGGCACCTGGGCTTTTAACTCCGCGTAAGTTTTTGCAGGCTCAAGCCCAGCGGCGTTGAGGACTTCCATGTTGACATATAAAACATGAGTCGTGGTAATGGTCAGCGGAATCATTGCGACAAAACCGGATGCCTGCTGATCGGGAAGCATCGCGATCGGATTGTAAACTCTCTCTAAACCGTCCCTCGCGATAAGAGGACCAAGATCTTTTAAAAGTCTGTTTTGATGCAATGATGTAGATCGTCCCGACGGCCATACATAAAGCACATCAGGCATATTTCCAGATGCCGCGTAGGCCTCAGCCTTGTTATGAAAAGGCTCATTGAAAAGATCTTCTATCATAATGGAAATATCGGAATTCATACTCCTGAACATACCCCATGTCCACCCTTGAGTGACTGCTGTATTCGGGCCTGTCATGTCCGCGTAATTTAAAACAGTCAGGTTTTTTGAATCTCCGTCTTTTCCGGTTTCTTTCATGCAGCCTGAAAAGAGAGATACCGCGATTAGTATCATGAGAATAATTCCCACAAACCTTGATTTTTGTAGCATTTTTAGCCTCCAAATTTAATGATTACAATATCAATTTAATTATCCGCGTGAAATCCATATAGACTGTTTTTAAGTTTTGTAGTATTATCTAAAGTAATGAGTAAATCAAAAACATTTCAGGTTGATCAAAAGGTAGTTTATCCGAGTCAGGGCGTAGGGGTAATTAAATCCATCATTCAGAAAAAATTCAAAGATTCTAAAATACCTTACTATGTAATCTACCTTGAAGTAACCGATATGACGATAATGGTTCCTGTTGACAAGGCAATCTCTCTCGGCATCCGCCCGACAGTTTCGCGGGACGAGGCGATGAAAGCGCTTGAATTGATCAGCGAGGATTACGAACCGATTCCTTCGGACTGGAAAATGCGTTATCAAATGAATCTTGAACTTTTAAAGAAGGGAAGCATAAGGGATATTGCGAGCATCGTGCGTTCGCTGTATCACAGGAGCCAGGTAAAAGAGCTGCCCATCCTAGAAAGAAAACTTTATGATTCCGCTTTAAAACTGCTTGAAGATGAAATTTCCATTTCGCTTAGAAAATCTAAGGAAGAAGTTACAAACATGATATTCTCGCGGCTGGATGTCGAGTAAATATGGATTATCCTGTAGCGGTTGTTATATGTGCCGCAGGCGCTTCCTCGCGCATGGACGGGATTAAAAAAGAATTCCAAAAACTTGATACGGGAATGAGCGTGCTTGAAAGTTCGGTACGCGCTTTCGCTTCGATCTCGTGCGTTCAATCTATTGTGATCGCCATTCCTCAGGACAGCGAAGCAGATGCCCGTCACGCTCTCTCTTTNGGNTTNATGTCGGCGCGAAAACCNGAAATTCATTTTGTAACAGGCGGAAACACGCGCCGCGCCTCGGTATATAACGCGTTACGCGCACTTGTCCCGCACAATCCCCGTTATGTGCTAATCCACGACGGAGCCAGGCCGTGGGTGAGCATTTCCCTAATCGAAAATATAATAAAAGCTGTTAAAAAACATGACGCTGTTATCCCTGCAATTCCCGTAACGGAGACGCTGAAAGAATGTGACATGCCGATATGGGATATGGGACAGGGGTTAGGGGATAATATCAGTGATTTAAATACTGTTTTTATCAGCAATCATATAAAACGCGCGAATATCGGTTTTGCGCAGACGCCTCAGGCTTTTGAATTTTCACAGATTCTCAGCGCTCACGAAAAAGCNGCCGCGGTTGAAGATGAAGAATTTTATGACGACGCTGAAATCTGGGGCANGTTCCGCGGGAATATTGCCGTTATACCCGGAGAAGAGGAAAACCGTAAAATAACTTTTCCTAAGGATTTAAATTGATGATATTTACCGCAAATACGCGCAAAGGAAAAAGCGCTTGCGGATATTTTAATTTTTATTTCCTTTCGCATCAGTTGATAATTAGTTCAAGCGCGGTATTTCTGTTATTCATATTTTTGTTAATTTTTACTTCATGTAACCGCGGCGCGGATAATGTTCCTGCGCCGGCCGAATCATCAACGGCGCAGCAGATACCGGGAGGTGTTGTCTGGTCGGGCGCGTATCCGGCCGCTATACTTCAGGCGGGAGAGAATCCTCTTTGGTTTCAGCTAACGGATGAAGGTCCTGTTCATATCGAATCAATCGAAGACGCTGTTTTTGTTTCGGCGCTTGTTCCATGGCCGTACGCGCCGCACATAAGCGTTTCAATAGAAAAGCCTGACGGGATTGTGATGGCGGTAAACCGCGACGGCTTTTTAAAATTCGCGCATGACAGCTCCGGGCGGCTTTCGCTCTACCGGTTTTCGGGCGGAGTAACATGGCAGGATTATACCGTGGGCGGATTTGTCTATTATAATGATAAACCCGCGGCGCTTTTATATTTAAACGATCGCTTTATAGATACAAACCTTCCGCTTGCGCGTCACAGGACGTGGTCGTTTAACATGAATTCTAATAATATGTTTACGCTTGAGATTCCCGCCTTAAATGCCTTCCCGGCTGAACAGGGATGGAACGCGGACACTCTGCGGCAGGGAAGCGATGGGTTTTATTATTACAGGGTATCAAGAAGAGACGGCATCGAAGGCGCGGCAAGGATGTTCCGCACTTCCAGCCTTGATTCAGCCGGAGAGGAAATTTCGATTCAGGTTTTTTACAACTCCGCGCCGCGCTCGCAGGAGATAACGCATCCTTCACTGCCGCCGTTGCCTGAAGGTTTTGTTTACACAGGTTTATATCAATCAGGCGGAAATATTATCGCTTCATGGGAAGAACAGGAAGAGTTCAACATAGGGGCAGCCGGGTTTGTGGTAATTAAAAAATAAACGGAATTTAAATTATACTATGGCGCAGAGAACACAATAAAAGGAAATATTTTGAATAACGATAAATCATTAATTATTAAACTTACTTTGCACGGAATGCTCTTTCAGGCTGTTTACTGGTTTGGATTTTGTACATATATAACGTTCATGGTAACAACGCTCATGGACTACGGATGGAAGGCGGGCGCGGCCGCCGGCGCGATAACCTGTATGTCTGTCATCGTTATGCTTGTTCAGCCTTTCTTTGGTTATTTAAGCGATAAATATTTTTCCGAAAAAAAACTGTCCGTCTTTTTATCGGCGTTAGCCGCTATTTTTTTTATATTGTTGCCTTTGTCGCTTCGTTCGGGAAATACCGCGCTGGTGCTTATCAATATGCTCGGCGTATCTGTATGCGGAATGCAGGTCGCAGGTCTTCTTGACGCGTGGATTGTCGGGCTAAAACAGGAATTCCCTTCAATCAACTACGGGCTTATCCGCGGTATCGGTTCGCTTTCTTTCGCGTTAGCCGCGCAGATCGCCGGAATGACAACCGCCGCTTTCGGTCATGACGCGCGTTTGTGGCTTGGATGTGGATCATTCTTAAGCGTTGTGTTCACTGCGTTAACATTCCGTTCCGCAAGGAAAATAAAACAGACGGTTAATGAAGAGAAGCAAATACCCGCGCTTGACAGAAAGCAGGCGATAAAACTAATTTTTTCTTCAAAGCAGTACTGTCTGCTCGTCACGGTTTCTTCTTTTCTGCTGTTAAGTAACGGAGCGATGCTGACGTTGATTCAACTGTTGATTCGCGGTTTCGGCGGAACCACCGCGCAAATCGGAACAACAACCGCAGTAATGGCAACAAGCGAAGTGCCGCTTATGTTTCTAACAGCTTTCTTCATCGGTAAATTCGGATATAAAAAAATTATAATATTTTGTTGTACATTTTATGTTATCAGATTATTCATCACAGCGTCTGTCTTATCAGTAAACGCGATGATCGGCGTACAGCTTTTACAGGGGCTTACATACGCTGTACTGATTCCTCTCTCCATGAGTTATCTTACCAATATTGTCGATGAGCGCGTAAGGTCTACAGCCATCATGACATTTACCGCAATTACAGCCTCCATGACAGGCATACTCGGCAACCTTATCACATCCGCTCTTTTGGCGGCAGGTTTTACCGCGAAAGCCGCTCTTGTTATTTTCGCGTTTTCCGCGCTCGCCGGTTTAATCAC
>WQRT01000122.1 GCA_009786625.1 Treponema sp. | reverse complement strand
CAGTGGCATCCAAGTCAGGAGTTCTTAAAGGTTCAAATCTGGAAAGTTTGGCTGACCTTGCCGGTACGCTGCTTTCGACAGGAAAAGCGGATAAAAAAAGCGCTTCCGCTAAAGACGGCATCGGCGGACTGGCGGCCATGATCATGGGCGGTTCCGGTACAGGAGCCAATCTGGCGTCGATAGCGTCAATGGCGATGAAATTGGGGAAGAAAGCCGAAGATGAAAAAGAGCTTACAGGTATGGCTTCTGAACTCGGTAAAACTTTAAGCGGCAGTTTCGGCGTCTCGCTCGGAGGTTCCGCGAAAGCCGTAAGCGGATTGAGTAAAACGCTGGAAGGCGACACAAAAAGCGTTCTTTTTCAATCCATCCTGAAAGGCATTGTGAAGTAGTTATATATGAAGATAAAATACCTTTTTTTAAAAAAACTTTTTTTACCGGCCGGAGCCGCTATAATAATTACAGGCTGTATTCTCCTGACCGCTTGCGCATCCCAAGGGGGGCAGGAAGCCGGCGATCCATATCTGCGTTTAATGCGGCAAAACGGAGGAGAAGAATTCATCGGCAACAGTCAGGGGCCCAGGCGGCTTGAAGACTCGCCTTATAACTATGAGTTGTGGAGTCAGAGCGGAAATGACAACAGGCTGATATGGTATGGCCCCGATTACGGCGGCGGCGGCGCTTTCCGCGCCGAGTGGAGTAACGCGACAGTATTTCTTGGGCGTTTAGGTTTGTTCTGGAATCAGGGGCATCCTTATTCCTATTACAATAATACTTTCTGCGATTTCACATTTACAAGATCAGCTAACGGAACCGCCGGGGGAACTTCGTATATTGGGATTTACGGCTGGTCAAAAAATCCGATGATTGAGTGGTATATTGTAGAAGACTGGTACGGCGAGGGTGTAATCGGACCCAATAGAATCGGCGGGAGCGCTCAAAAAAAGGGTGAGTTTACGGTTGACGGCGCAGTTTACTTTATTTACATGGCAACAAGACCGGCAGGTTCGGGAAATATTCAAGGGAGCAGGGAACCGTTCCCTCAATACTTCAGCGTCCGCCAGACTACCCGCCGGAGCGGTACAATCTCCATTAGCGAACATTTTAAAGAATGGGAAAGAGTCGGTATGCCGCTTGGAACAAATATGTACGAAGCGAAATTTCTTGTCGAAGCCGGAAGCGGAACAGGCTGGCTTGATGTGTCGAATCTTTCGTTTTATCAGAGAGAAGAATAGGCGCTTTCACGCGGTCTTTGGCGTACGATGACTGCCTTGATTTGATCAAGAGTTATCGTACGATTCCAAAGAGTACAATGTAATATTTCGCCGATCCCTTCGATTGCGGTTAACAAAAATTAATCAACTTTAAAGCGCGATACCTCTTTAATTAACCTGCTGATGCCCTCGCGGTTTTTAATGCTGATTTCGTTAACCTGATGCACGGCAAGATTTATTTCATCCGCGCCTGAAGACATTTCGTTCATGCCGGATGTTATTTCCTGCGTCGCTTTTTCCAGATTGACGCTTTCCTGAATAACCTCTTTTGCTCCGTCCAGCATTTCGCGCGAACCTGCTTGTACCTGCTTTGTAATGGAGTTAACATGGCTAATTCCTTCCAGAATCTGTTTGGAACCTTCGCCCTGTTCTTCCATCGCGCGGCGTATATTATCTTCCTGTTCGGCGACAATCCCCACGCTTGAATCGATGTCTTCAAACCTTGTTAATACATTGCTTGTAGAGCGNGTAATTTTATCGATGGATTCCTTGATCTTTTTTAACACGGTGCTGATGGTCTTTGACTGTGCGCTTGAGTTTTCNGCGAGTTTACGGATTTCGTCCGCNACTACGGCAAAACCTTTTCCGGCTTCGCCCGCGTGCGCGGCTTCGATGGCGGCGTTCATCGAAAGCAGGTTTGTCTGGCTCGCGATGTTTTGCATAACAGAGTTTATTTCCAAAAGACCTTCGGATTCCCGCGCGATTTCCTGAATATCGCCTGAGACCTCCTGTAAACCGCCGCGCCCGACTTCGGACGCGCTCTGCAATGTTTTTACATTTACGGAATTTTTAACAAGAGTATCTGTAACAGAAGAAATGTTTGCCACCATCTGTTCAATTGCCGCCGATGCCTGCGAAACATGGGTTGTCTGGTTTTCGATATTACTGTTCAGTTTGTTAATATTTATCGTAACCTGTTCCATTGTCGCGTTTGTTTCCGTTACGCTTGCGCTCTGATTTATTACCCTTCCTTTAATGCTTTGGATGTTCGCTGTTATTTCGTTAACAGCCGCCGCTGTTTCATTCATGTTGCTGGCAAGATCGTTTCCGATGCTGGACAATTGAGTAGCTTCATTTTTAATCATTATTATAAGGTTTTTGATCTTTTCTATTGTCTGATTAAAATAACGGGATAGATCCGTAATTTCATCTTTCCCGGTTTCTTTAATTTTTACCGTTAAATCGCCTTCACCCTGAGAGATATCTTTTAACGTATCAGCGACATTTACGACAGGCTGCATCGCGAAATGAAGGACAAAGTAAATAGCAACCGCTACTATCGCAACAACCAGTATTGCTATAATTATCGTAAACCTTGTTAATTCATTTACCTCAGCTAAGACATAATCTTCCCGTATTCCAATCAATACGGACCATGTTGAATTGGAATTTCCTATTTTAAACGGTGAAATGAATACCTCAAGATTCGTATGCAGCGCAGCGGAATACGCTGTACAGAAAAAATCTTCTCCGGCTCTTACGGCTCTGCTTGCATCTTCAATATAATCGCCTAGAAATGTTTCTGTTTCTAATAAATTTTTTCCAATGCGATCGGGGAATGTGTTAGCTATAATGAACCCTGAATCATGATAAATAGCCATATAGGTAATTTCTTCATAATTTTTAACAGTTTCCGCCAGTTTCGGCTGTATGGTATCTGTGTTCAAAAGTTCTCCCACTCCGCCGACTACCTGATTTGTTTTGGAATCAATTACCGGAACCATTACTCTGAGCATATTAACTGCTTTTCCCATAATAATTCTGGAAAATGGATCTTCCACACGGGTGATTCTTGAGTTTGGGCCGTTAAAAAACGCCATCGCGTTGTCCACGTCTGTAGTAACGCGTGTTTCTACAGCGCCGTGCTCTCTTGTAAAGGCGATCGCGTACTGTCCTGTCGCGGTGGAACCTGTTCTGCCTATCATTTGCGCGTCCATGCCGTCAATTGCGTTAGGTTTCCAGACAGTATAAAGGTTAACCATATCAGGATTGGATGTAATGGTGCCTCCCATCAATGTGTCAAAAATTTTACGTCTTTCTCCCGCGTCTATATCCTGATAATCCGCCATTATTTCCGCTAGTGTTTCCAATTTTACATAACTTTTATTTACCTGTTCGCTCCAGTACTCAGCCTGCTCGCCGGAGAGGTACTCGATTACCGAATGGTTAAGCTTTAACGCGATACTTGATGCCCGGCTTAGTAACAATATGGAAATTCCCGCCACAACAACGATCATGACCGCGATTACCAGAATACTTAATCTAAATTTCAATTTCATATTATCCGCCTTTTTTATTGGAAACCAGTCTCCAATATACCGTAATTCTGTTAAAATTAAGAATAAAAGACAATTTTTTATATGTCAATGGGAAGAATCGCCGCATTTAACATAAATTGTTATTTTTTTTTCCTTGAACAATCAATATAATTATTGCATAATTATTCAAAGAAATGTGAAAAGAACCTTATTGGGAGAGTGGTCTTTATTATGAAAGACAGGTTTAAATCACTGTTCAACCAGATTGCTTTTACTTTACTTGCGTTCACAATAATGGTTGTACTAAGCTATACATTCAACTCAAGAACGGTCCGGGAAAATCTTTCAAGAAACGCGGAAACCGTACTCTCCTTTACCCACGAGCAAATCGATGCCGAGTTAATCGCTTCCAAGGTATTGCTTGGAACTTTTGCGCAGACTGTCCAATTGATGATCTTGAACGGCCTCGCGGAAAATTTGCAGACATATATCACTCTGACAAGCCGGTATGCCGTATCAAGTGAATCAGGTCTTAGTAATGTAAACGGCGTGTACGGTTACTTCGAAGCATTTTTTGATGAACCTGTTTATGTAGCCGATTGGGAGCCGACTGAAAATTACAAACCATATGAACGAATTTGGTACACAGAAGCTAAAGAGCACTGCGGCGAAGTTATAGAAACAGAACCTTACGTGGATGCATCGACAGGCGAATATATTATTACTTACTCCCGCTGTATTCATGATAATAACGGAAATGATATGGGAGTTGTCGCTATTGATGTGCCGCTGGATAAAATCGGAGAGATTGTCACAAACGCGGCATTGAACGAAGGCGGCTACGGAGTACTCGCCGCTAAAGATTTAACATTAATCGCCTACGCGAACCGGGATTTTGTCGGGTTAAATATGCGCGATCCAAGGCTCGCACTTGCGAATTACGCGGATGATCTGCAGCGCGGAGTAAGGCTTTACGAACGGCAGGTGACAAACTGGAAAGGCGAGAAAGTGATCGCCTTTTCAAGAACCCTCCCCAACGGCTGGCATCTTGTGGTTTTATCCCCGAAGGATCAATATTATCAGGGCACAAACAGGATGCTTGTTGTTCTTTGTATTCTTGGATCGCTCTTATCGTCGGCGCTTATAATTTTTTTAATACGCGTAGACAGAGCAAGGGCGAGAGCCGATGAAGAGAGCAAGCAGAAGAGCGCGTTCCTCGCTAATATGAGCCACGAGATCCGCACGCCGATGAATGCGATTATCGGCATGACTTATATCGGAAAATCCGCCGGTGATATACCGCGCAAGGATTATTGTCTTGACAAGATCGAAAACGCTTCTCAGCATTTGTTAGGTGTCATTAATGACATCCTTGATATGTCAAAAATAGAAGCGAAGATGTTTGTGCTTTCCAATGTAGATTTTAATTTTGAAAAGATGCTTCAGCGCGTTATAAGTATCGTGGGGTTCCGCGCTGACGAGAAAAAACAAAAGATTTCAGTATATATTGACAAATCTATACCGCGTATTCTGATAGGAGATGATCAGAGGCTTGCGCAGGTTATCACAAATCTTCTCGGCAACGCGGTTAAGTTTACTCCGGAAGGAGGATCGATTAAACTTGATACCCGCCTTACCGGTGAAGAATCCGGCATTTTTACGACACGCATTACTGTGACGGATTCGGGGATCGGCATAAGCCATGATCAGCAGAAGCTTCTTTTCCGTTCATTCCAGCAGGCTGATACGGGAACAGCGCGTAAATTCGGCGGAACAGGGCTTGGGCTGGCGATATCCAAAAATATTATCGAACTTATGGGCGGAACCATTGAGCTTGAATCCGATATCGGCAAGGGTTCGTCATTCTCATTTACATTCAGGGCAAAGGAAAGTTCAAAAAACAGCAGCCGTCTTGCGGCGGCCGACGTTAACTGGAATAAAGTTTCTGTTATGGCGGTAGACGACGATAAAGAAATTCTCGATTGCTTTAGTGATGTTANGCGGGATCTGGGGACAAACTGCGATACCGCTTTAAGCGGCGANGAAGCGTTAGCCCGCGTAGAAAAAAACGGAATGCATAATGTTTATTTTATCGACTGGAAGATGCCTGACATGGACGGCATAAAGCTTGTTAAAGAATTAAANGCAAAGGCGAAATCCCCCAATGATTCGATAATAATCATGATCTCCGGCGCCGAGTGGAGCAATATCGCGGACGAAGCNAGAAAAGCCGGTGTNGACAAATTCCTTTCCAAGCCGNTGTTCCCCTCTGCAATCGCGGACGCGATCGCTGAAGCGATTGGCGTTCAGGAAACGCCGGAAGAAGACAAGAAGAGCTACGAAGGCATATTTGAGGGGTATAAAATCCTCCTCGCTGAAGATGTGGAAATTAATCAGGAGATAATTGACACATTGATTGAACCTACGCTTCTAAAGATGGACTGCGCCGAAAACGGCCTTATTGCGCTCAATTTGTTTCAGAAAAATCCCGCCGATTACGATTTAATCCTTATGGACGTACAGATGCCGGAGATGGACGGGTACGAGGCGACCCGTAAAATACGGGAGGTAGATCATCCTAACGCCAAGGCAGTGCCGGTTATCGCAATGACAGCTAACGTTTTTAAGGAAGATATTGATAAATGCTTTTCCGCCGGGATGAACGACCATATCGGCAAACCGATAGATGTTGACGAGTTCTTTAAAATGATGCAAAAATATCTTAAAGAAATATAGACAAAGGATTCCAAAACACATATTATAGTATTGTGTTTTAAATGCAGTATGGGGAGACTTCCCCAGCCGCATAATTTATGTTAAGATTCATATACAGGAGGAACGTATGATAAATGAGATTTTAAAGGAAACAGGTTCTGCGAAAGTAAAGGACGATAAAGAGCTTGCAAAGAGCTTAAATGCATATCTAAAAGGTGAAAAACTGGAGGAATGNATAAAAGATTTCTGGAATGACAGGGAAAACAATAAAACTNCCGTTAAGGAGAATTTTCCAAATCTGATACAGCANCTCTCTTTTTCATTTTTGCTCTTACAGGATGTAAACGGTTTTGTGAAGCAATCCTATGAGGNAAAAAAGGATAAGGACAGTTTTAAGCAAAGGATAAATGCCTGTTCCAAATTGTATAATAAATCCCTGCAAACTTATATCAGTATGTTTGGACTTCTTGACAACGGATCTATGATGGATTCGTTTTATCTGTGGAAAAGCATTTATGAAAATTATATCGTGGCAAGCTATATCGCCAAAGGAACAGAGGAAGAAGCCAAATTATTTAACGAATATGAGACAGTACAGAAAAACAGATTGACAGGCGTAAAACTTTCTAAGGATGAAAAAGCGAAGCTTGCAAAAAAATACGGCAGGGATTTTGAAAGCAACGATTTATGTTTTGCGAAAAACATGAAAGGCAAAAAAACTTTTATTAAGTTTGTAAGGCTCGCCAAAGAAAAGAAGCTGTATAAATATTACCAGATGGCAGGTTATATCGGGCTTTCCGGCGCGTTCTCTGTTAATAACGGTATTGTGTACGATCAAAAAGCGGCAAGTAAGAAAAATGGATTCAGCGCTGAAGAAACAGCAAAAAGCGTAAACGCGTATATTAATNTAATGTCTGAATTCGCCGGTTTAATTATTGACAATTACATTGATGATAAAAAGCAAAAAGAAATCGTCAATAAACTGATTACACATTACTGCAAGGAAATTGACAGAAAATGGAAGAAGTTTTAAGTCAATAATTGCTCTGTTGTGTCCTATTGATCCATCATTCCCCAGTCCGGCATACCGACAAACGCGTCTGTGCCTATGTCAACGAGACTGCTCGGAATTATGATATTACCGGACATCGGGTTATATAAAAACACATAACTTCCCACTTGTTTGACACTGTTTGGAATTGTAATGTTTTCAAGCCCATTCCCGCGAAACGCTTCGCTTCCGATTGATGTAACACCGTTACCAAGATCTAAGCTTGTAAGCTGGTTATCCCAAAACGCGCTGGGACCGATTGTAATAACATTATTCGGTATAACGAGGCTTGTCAGCCGGTTATCAGAAAACGCGCCTGGACCGATTAAAGTAACGCCTCTGCCAATGGTAAGGCTTGTAATCGCGTTCCCCGCAAACGCATGGGTGTCTATGTAAACAACACTATTAGGAATTGTAACATCGGATATGCTATTTAAACTAAACGCGGAATCGCCTATGCGTACAACGCTGTTTGGAATGGTGACGCTTGTTATTCCCATTCCGCTGTATGAATTTTCACTGAGTTGTTTCATAAACGCGCGACCGCCGATATGGGTAATACCATTTGGAATGGTAACGCTTGTATTGCCGCCAGCATATTTTATCAGTGTTGTGCCTTCAATCACGAAATCGGCCGATGCGGCTATTGTTCCGCTCTGGCGGATATAAACATCGTCGCTTGACACGACGCGCTCGGTCATGCCGGCTTCAATATAGATACGGTCTTTTGCGGTATCTGTTCTGACTCTTCCGCTNTAATGATTAAATTCAAGACCGGCAGGATATAAAGAGATGCTGTAACTCCATTCCTCNTCTATTGGGTTGCTGAACCAGTGATAAAAACGGTTTTCATCAAAGCTGCCGCTACCCGCTTCTTGCCTGTCACCTAACGTACCGTCCTGTCTAATCCGGATTATTTCACTGCGGCCGTTTACCCATATTCCCGCGAAATCGGAAAAATCCCCGTTCAGGATTTTCGCGTAATTGCCGCTTACAGCCGTTTGCAATACGGTTGATTCAACTTCCGCCTGCGTTTGGACTGTTGTTGCTTCTGAAGATTGCGCGGTTCCTGCAACAGGAGCGGATGCCTGTGAGTTGTTTTTATTACATGACGTAAACAACGATAATAGAATAATTGTAAATGCAATAACGGCGATTTTATTTTTCATGAATCCCTCATTTCATTTGCTCGATCGAACTGCTCATAGTTTACTCATAATAATATTTTACCGCGGAACCGCGCTCAAATTAACTTTACTCTTCCGGTGTTACCGGAAAAAAAGGTACCAAACAATGGTTCCTGTCCATCGGTCCGCGGTAAATATTATATCAACTGCTTCTATTCAAAACTCGCATTGATGCGGTAAGGACCTGAGTTGGAACCATACGCTTTTAATCTGAAAATGGTGGTACCTGCTTGTACCGGAATCTGCACTCTGG
>WQRT01000121.1 GCA_009786625.1 Treponema sp. | reverse complement strand
ATTTTTTGCTTGCCTGTTCCGTCCGTGCGTATTTTGTAAAGACAGCCGCCTTGATTTCCGTTAGAGTAATAAATCCATTCCCCGGACACAACGACTCCGCCGTAACATTGATCATTAATAATTTTTTGCCTGTCTGTTCCGTCCATACGCATTTTATAAAAATTATAATTGTCTTTTAAATTCTCGTAATAAATCCAGCCGCCTGATAAATTTAGATGGCGGCATTGATCATCATTTAATTTTTGTCTTCCTGTTCCGTCCGCGCGGATTTTGTAAATATTATTCATTTTATCATTGCAGTTTATATAGTAAATCCAGTTTTCTGTCGCGTGAATATAAAAACTGCTGTCTTCATTTAATTTTTGCCGGCCTGTTCCGTCAGTGCGGATTTTGTAAAGATAACTTTTATCATCCACATTATAATAATAAATCCAGTTTCCTACAACATTGATGTTTAAGCATTTTTCTTTTACGAGTGTCTGCCTGCCTGTTCCGTCAATTCTTTCCTTGCGAAGTTCGCCGGGACCCCAATAACCTGTGCCGTAGTTGTAATAGAGCCATCCATTGCTTAACGCGAAATGTCCGTTACCGCTTATATTGCCCTCGGAGTTCCCTGTATACACCGTTAAGTCATTTTCTTCTTTCGCTTTCGCTTTCGCTTTCGCCGAATTTCTATCCGGCTGCGGTTCGTTTTTTATCGTTTCGTCATATTCACTTCTTCTTTTCGCGTTTTTCAAAACCGTATACGCCTTGAAAATGCTTAAGAATTTTTCTTTTGAGTCATATTCTTTATTTACATCAGGATGATATTTTTTCGCCATGCTTCTGAACGCCCGGTTAATCTCATCTGTAGAGGCGTTTTTATTAATATTTAATACTTGATAATAGTTCATTTTCACGCTCCTCCCATTATTATACAGGATAATGAAGCGAATTTAGCCTGTTATTCTTAACAACGCAACAATTCTCCATATATAGGCACGTTTTCTCCATGTTTTTTTGGGAATTACATTAGCCGCATGGATGAGAAGAATTTGACGCTGAACAACACTAGCTGCATGAACTTGAAGAATTTGCCGCGAACCACACTAACCACACGAACAGAATAAATATCAAATACTTAGTTCGTATATGTTCGTGTGGTTCGCGGCTGAGATTTTTATTTTACCCGCGTTCGATTAATAATTTTACCGCTTCGATTGCTGTTTTGATTCCGGGGGATGTGTCGTGTGATTCGGGATTGCTTAGCCCTGCTTTTACGCGTTCTTGATTCCATACCACGTTAAGGACGCATCCTGCGTGCGCGCCTAAGGTTTGACAGACGATGTACAGCGCCGCGCTTTCCATCTCGGATGCGAGGCAGCCCGCTTTCTTCCATGCTTCCCACTTGTCCTTCAACTCGTATCCTGACGGCATTCTATCCGGGTCGTGCTGTCCGTAAAAAGAATCCTTGCATTGCACGATTCCCGCATGCCATTTAAGTCCCAGTTTTTTCGCTCCGTCAACAAGCGCGTTTGTAATGTCAAGGTTAGCGACGGCGGGAAACTCAATTGGGACATATTCGCGCGTGGTTCCTTCCATGCGGATCGATCCTGTGGCGATGACAACATCTCCGCCTGTTACGTCAAGCGCGATTCCGCCGCAGGTGCCGACGCGGATAAAATTGCGCACGCCTGTTTTAAAAAGTTCTTCCACTGCGATTGCCGTCGAAGGTCCTCCCATCCCGGTTGATATTACCATAACCTTTTTTCCCGATAATTCACCTAACCATGTCGTGTACTCGCGGTTCTGATGAAAAAAACGCGGGTTATCAAGGAAAGATGCGATCTTTTCAACGCGCCCGGGATCACCCGGCAGAATTGCGTATAACGCTCCGTGGCTGTCGTCAAAATCAACGTGGTATTGCTTTTCCATTGTTACCTCTCTAAAAACCAATGTCCGCGCCGCTGTGTAAACATTCAGCTAACGGCGTCCCTTGTCATAAGGAATACCTTCGGCTTTCGGCGCCTGTGAGAATTTTGAACTGAAGGCGAGTACGATAAGCGTGGCTATATATGGGATCATTTTATACACATAACTTGGAATTGGAATTGCCCTCATAAATGAAATCCCGGAATACGAAGAAGAAATCGCTTTCATAAATCCAAAGAAGAACGCTGCGGCGAGAATACGCCCGGGTTTCCACTGACCGAAAATTAATACAGCTAACGCCAAAAAGCCGTAACCGGATACTTCGGGGTTAAACTCAATTGATGTTGGAATTACAAACACTAACCCGCCGAGTCCTGCTAAAGCGCCTGAGATCATTACACCAGCGTAACGCATCGCGTAAACATTGATACCGGCGGAATCGGCGGCCTGCGGATGTTCGCCGCAGGAACGCAGGCGAAGGCCGAAACGCGTTTTGTATAAAACAAGAGCGGAGATAATTAGAATCAAAAAACCGATATATGTCGTGATATAAGTGTTTTTAAAAAACATTGTTCCGATAAACGGAATGTCACCTAACAGAGGAACTTTCTCGATGTGGAATTGGTTAACAAAAGGAATCTGCTGGACAGTGCGGATCATCCTCGCGACATAAATCGCGACAGCGGGAGCGAGCATATTAATCGCGGTTCCGCTTATTATCTGATTCGCTTTTAAATTGATGCTCGCGTAGGCGTGAAGGAGCGAGACCGCTATTCCTGTCAGCATGGAAACCATCACCGCCATTAAAAGAACCGGCTGCCCCGGAATAAACTGCTGCGTTACATTGATAAACAAAATACCGGCGAACGCGCCCATGATCATTATGCCTTCAAGCGCGATGTTGATTACACCCGAACGCTCGGAGAACATTCCGCCGAGAGCTACTACCAAAAGAGGAATCGAGAAGAACATGGTCTGCTGTACAAGGAAATATAATATGCTCATAACTCACCCTTCTTTCGTTTATTGACAGAAGCGATAAAGCCTCTTACAAGAAGAGCGAATGCGCTGAAATAAATTATCACAGCGATAATAATTTCTATTACCTGCGGAGCGAAATTATACAATTGCATGTTAAAGCCGCCAACATTAAGATAGGCGACAAGAAGCCCTGAAAAAATTATTCCGATTGGATTGTTAAGCCCTAAAAGCGCGACAGGGATGCCGTTAAATCCTTCCTGCGCGAGTAAATCCACAACTGTGATACCTTTGCCTGAACCCGCAAGATACAGAAGAGCGCCGCCGAGACCAGCCATCGCTCCAGCGATTGTCATCGAAAGTACGATGCTGCGTTTTTCATTTATACCCGCGTAACGCGCGGCATCGCGGTTAAAGCCGCACGCTTTAAGCTCATAACCGAAAGAAGTTTTTTCCAAAATAAAAAACATCAATACCGCGAACGCGATTGCGATAAAAATCCCCGAGTTCGCGCTTGACACAATGTAACCGTCGCGGAAAATATTATCCATCCCCATCTTGGGAACATTCGCGGAATCAAGAACGCGCATGCTCTGATTACGAAGAGAATCAAACACGGTCTTTGTTATAAGAAAATTTACCAGATACATTCCGATATAATTTGTCATTATACACGCGATAACTTCATTAACATTAAAGAACGCTTTGAAGATTCCCGGAATCGCTCCCCAGAGCGCACCCGCGATCAGAGCGGCCAGAAGCGCGGCGATCCAATGAAGATTTCCCGGAAGAAAACCGCACCTTACACCGACAAGAACCGCCGCGTAAGCGCCTACAATGAACTGCCCCGCCGCTCCGATATTAAAAAGCCCAGTCTTCGCTGAAAAACCGACAGAAAGCCCGGTTAAAATAATCGGGGTCGCGAAATATAAAACCTGTCCAAGATTATTTAAAGAAGAAAAACCGCCGGTAATGATCGCTTCAAATCCATAAGCCGCCTGTGAAGCGTTACTTACAAGAAGAATAAAAAATCCCGCGATAAGCCCTACAAAAATCGCGGTAACGGAAGAAAGCGCATCGATTACAGGATCCGTCAACTTTAAATTGAGCTTCACATTCATGCGGCATCCTGCTTGCCTGAAGGGCTTGAACCCGCCATGTAAAGACCAAGTTCCTGAAAGCTCACTTCCTTCGGCCTGACATCGGCTACGATCTTCCCTTCAAATATGACAAGAATTCTGTCGCTCACATCCATAACTTCGTCAAGCTCAAGCGAGACAAGCAGCACTCCTCTGCCCTTGTCGCGCTCGGCGACAAGCTGTTTGTGAATATACTCGCAAGCGCCTACATCAAGCCCCCTTGTCGGTTGAACCGCGACAAGAAGGCGCAGGTCGCGCGAAATTTCCCTTGCGATGATCGCTTTCTGCTGATTGCCGCCTGACATACTGCGCGTAATTGTGTTTGAGCCGCTTCCGCTTCTAATGTCAAAACTATCTATCAGTTTGTCGGAAAATTTATAAATCTCGTTAAAATTTAAAAAGCCGTTTTTTTGGAAACGTTTTGTGTGATAATTCTGAAGAACGAGATTAAAAGCAAGATTGTAATCAAGCACAAGCCCGTGTTTATGGCGATCTTCAGGGATATGAGAAAGGTGCCTTGATCTGATATCGTTATGTGTAATTTCTTCACCTTCTAGGAAAATGCGTCCGCCGTCAGGCTCTGTAAGTCCCGCGAGCGCGTAAACAAGTTCCTGCTGGCCGTTCCCGTCTATTCCCGCGATGCAGACAATTTCTCCGGTATGAACTTCAAAGCTGACATTATCAACTAACGCTTTACTGTGAGCCTTACTGTTAACGGTGAGGTTTTCCACTTTAAGAATCGTATCGCCTGTTTTACTTTCCGCTTTNTCGACAGAAAAGTTCACCTTGCGCCCGACCATCATTTCAGATAACTCTTCCTTGGAGACTGACGCGACATCGACAGTGCCNATACCNACGCCTTTACGCAGTACCGTACAGCGGTCGGCGATGGCTTTAATTTCGTTTAACTTATGCGTTATAAATAAAATCGACTTTCCTTCCGCGACAAGATTTTTCATTATGTGCATTAACTCTTCAATTTCCTGCGGAGTTAANACAGCGGTCGGTTCATCGAAAATTAATATTTCATTTTCACGGTAGAGCATTTTAAGGATCTCGACGCGCTGCTGCATTCCGACAGTAATATCGGAAACAAGAGCGTCCGCGTTAATCTCCAGTTTATATCGTTTGGATAATTCTATAACTTTTTCTCTGGCTGCATCGAGTTTTAAAATACCGTACTTGACGGTCTCCGCCCCAAGAATGATATTTTCAAGGACTGTAAAATTATGGACAAGTTTAAAATGCTGGTGAACCATTCCGATCCCCAGCTTTCCGGCGTCATTCGGTCCGTTGATCTGCACCTCTTCGCCGTTTTTTCTAATCACACCCTTTTCAGCCTGATAAAGACCGAAAAGGATGCTCATAAGAGTTGACTTACCCGCGCCGTTTTCACCTAACAGCGCGTGGATTTCGCCTTTTTTAAGCTGCAGCGTAACATTATCGTTGGCGACGATGCCGGGAAATACTTTCGTAATCCCGGCCATCTCAATCAGGTAATCCATGCCGCCTATCTGACTTCTGTTACTCTGGTTATCGTTACAGGAACAATTCTTGGGCTGCCGTTATCATCGAGAGTTTCCATTCTGGGGATCTGTCCTGATCCGAGTAATCCAAAAATATTATTGTAATCTCTCATACTAAATGTTCTGAACTTTGATGTCGCCATCGGAAGACCGACGCCGTTGTTCGCTGCCGAGAAAACCAATGTCTGTCCGCCGGGGAAATTGCTGGCATAAAAGTTAGAGATACACGCGTAGACCGATGCCTGAAGCCCCTTCATCGCGGAAGTAATAACAGTGCGTGATTCGCCGGATTGATCTACGTCAACGCCGATAACGGCTTTACCGGCAGTTTCAGCCGCTGCCATTACGGAGTTGCCTACCGCGCCGCCGCATGCGAAGATCACTTCAATTCCTGAGTTAAACCATGAAGCCGCCAATGTCTGGGCTTCCGGTGTCGCGGCAAACGCGCCTGTATAATGGTAGTTAACCGTCAAATCGCCCGGCTGTAATCCTAATTCCAGCCCTGCGTACTCTGCGCCCTGAATAAATCCGTAACCGAAGCGGACAACAGCGGGAACCGCCATTCCGCCTACAAAGCCGAGTTTTCTGTAGCCGTCTTTAACCGCGGCGTAACCGGCGAGGAATCCCGCCTGATCTTCGGCATAAAGAACGCCGACTACATTACGGCCGGTTCTGAAAGTGGAATAATCTGCGCTGTGAGGAACGCCGTCAACAAGGATGAACCTTACATTCGGATAACGATCCTGCGCCATGTAAACGGGAACTTCAAAGAGGAAACCCGGCGTTACAATNACTTTCGCTCCGCCGCGAACCGCGAGGTCTATCGTTGTAAGATAAGCGTCGTTGCTCTGCTCCGAAGGCTGATAATACTTGTGGGTNATATTATTCTCCCTGGCGTATTGAACCAACCCTTCCCATGAACCCTGATTAAAGGATTTATCATCAATAGTGCCGAGATCGGTTACCAGNGCAAGATCGAATGTCTCCGCATTCCTTTTTGAACAGGCCGCTGAAAATAAAATAACAACAGCAAGCAAAATAATAGTGACTTTTTTCATTTTTTTCTCCCTTATTAAAAAAAAATTCTGATGATTAAGATTAAAAGGAAATATAGTAACTGTCAAGGAAAAAATTTTTTAAGGGTTGCTACTTCAAATTTAAAATTTTGTATTGACATTTTCTTTAAATTTGTATAGAATGATGTAATAAATTGGGGTGCTGGAGTAATTCTCCGGCTGAGATCGGGTAAGACCCGGAACCCTGTCTTGACCGCTGAATCAAATTCAATCTTTGATTAAATCTGATTTAACGGCAGGACGCACCTGATCCGGATAATGCCGGCGTAGGGAAATAGAAGCTGGCAGTTTTTCACCTGCCGCCGAAAAGCCCTTGCAAGGATTATCCTTACAGGGGCATTTTTTTTCGGCAAGGAGGCAGTATGGAAAGACCGGAAGCAAGTATCGCAATTCAAACATTACCGCAGTCGGTATCAGGCGGTGAAATCCTAAAAATAGTCGATAAAGTAATCGGTTATATTAAAAGCACAGGATTAAAAACAGTTGTAGGTCCGTTCGAGACTGTTATAGAAGGCGATTTTAATAAATTGATGGATATCGCTAAAGAGTGTCAGCTTATCTGCATACGCGAAGGTGCGCCGGGTCTTTTAACCTATTTGAAAATTGCATATAACCCGAACGGCGGAATATGGTCAATCGATGAAAAAATTTCCAAACATAGTTAAAAACATATTAGAACGCCGCAAATGGCTCCCAATTATTCCGGTTGCCGCGATACTGCTTTTATGGCAGCTTCTGAGCATGAGTCCTGTCATTCCGCCGTACATGCTCCCCGGCCCGTTGCGCGTAACGCAGGCCTTTGCCGCGGACTTTCCGCTTTTAATGCGCCATCTTTCATTTACATTGATGGAAGCGGCGGCAGGTTTAACGCTTGCCGTAACAGCCGCTTTTCTTCTTGCCGTGATAATGGATGCGAACCGCTATATCAAAGAATCGATCACGCCGGTTCTTTTATTAACGCAGACAATGCCGGTAATCGCAATCGCGCCGCTTTTAATTTTATGGATGGGGTATGGGTTTTTACCAAAAATCACGCTTGTTTTTCTTACTTGTTTTTTCCCCGTAACAATCGGCCTTTTGGGAGCGTTCGCTTCCGCCGACGATGACGCGCTGCGGCTGCTTCAGTCCATGGGNGCGAAAAAATGGCAGCTTTATTATTACATNAAAATTCCGCAGGGGCTTGGAGCGTTTTTTTCCGGCTTAAAAATCGCCGCCTCTTACTCNATAATAGGAGCCGTAGTAGCGGAATGGCTCGGAGGAGAAGCAGGNCTCGGCGTGTANATGATCCGCGTTAGACGATCATATTCGTTTGATAAAATGTTCGCGGTGATCATACTTGTTTCAGTATTAAGTCTTGTANTGATACAACTAGTAACACTGGCAGAAAAAAAAATAATGCCATGGAGGTTAGGGGATAGGAGTTAGGNGATAGGGGATCAGGGATTAGGAGTTAGGGGATAGCGGTTAGGATTTAGGGACTGGGGACTAGGGGTTGGGGACTGGAGATAGAGAAAATTGTGTGCCTGCGGACTTATAGTTCGTGTGGTTCGTGTGGTTCGCGGCAAAAAAAAGAAAAGAATATGGTTCGAGAAATAAAAGGAGAAAAAAATGAAGAAAATTAAAATTACTATGTTACTCGCAATTGCGCTTGTATTGGCAAATTGCGCGAAAGATGACGGCGTTATCCGCGTTCTGCTTGACTGGACGCCCAATACAAACCATACAGGGCTTTTCGCGGCGCTTGATATGGGATGGTTTGAACAGGAAGGTTTGCGCGTAACGATTACGCAGCCGCCTGAGGATGAAGCGCTTGTGCTGGTCGCCTCTGGAAAAGCCGAGTTTGCGATCAGTTTTCAGGAATCAATGGGACCTGCTATCGCGAAAGAAAGAGCGGCGCTTCCTGTAACCGCGGTCGCGGCTATTATCTGCCATAATACATCGGGAATAATGTCGCTTAAAACGAGCGGCATTGAAAGACCGGCAGACCTTGCGTCAAGGCGGTTCGCTTCGTGGGAAACGCCTCTTGTAACGGAAGTGATTCGTCACATAACGGTAAATGACGGCGGCAATTTCAGCGATGTCATCATGGTTCCCAATTCCGCGACGGACGCGCTTTCCGCGCTTAACACCGATGTGGACGCGATATGGATCTATTACGCTTGGGATGGAATCGCCGC
>WQRT01000120.1 GCA_009786625.1 Treponema sp. | reverse complement strand
GAATATCTCACGTACATCGCCGCTACAGGCAATAATGAGCAGAACTTTGAAATGCGCTATGAAGATGAAAATATCTGGCTGACTCAGAAAATGATGTCGGTACTTTATGATATTAGCGTAGCTGCTATCAATCAGCACATTAAAAATATTTTTGACGATAATGAGCTTGAGCCGGATTCAGTTATTAAGAAATACTTAATAACTGCCTCTGATGGCAAAAATTATAATACGATACACTACAACCTTCATATGATAATCGCCGTGGGTTTCAAGGTTAATAACGAAAGAGCGGTACAATTTCGTAAATGGGCTAATAAAATCGTTAAAGACTACACAATTCAGGGATGGGTAATGGATGAAGAACGCTTGAAACATGGCGGGACAATTTTAACCGAAGACTATTTTGAAAAGCAGCTAGATAAAATCCGTGAGATACGTTTGTCTGAAAGGCGTTTTTATCAGAAGATAACAGACATTTACGCAACAGCTCTTGATTATGATAAAACAGCAAAAACAACCAGAGAATTTTTTGCTAAAGTGCAGAATAAGCTGCATTTTGCGGTTCACGGCAATACTGCCGCCGAGGTTATTTTCAATCGAGCTAATGCCGAACAGGAACATATGGGCTTAACAACATGGGAGGAAGCCCCTGACGGCAAAATTAAACGCAATGATGTTGTTGTAGCAAAAAATTATTTATCTGAGGAAGAAATGCGTTCGCTTGAATTGATTATATCGGCGTATCTCGATCTTGCCGAACGCCGGGCAATGGCGCGTGTTCCAATGACTATGGAAGACTGGGCTAATCACCTTGACTTGATTTTACAGGCGGACGGCAACCAGCTTTTAAAAGACGCAGGAAAAATATCGGCGCAGATAGCGGAAAATCATGCGTTAAGTGAATTTGAGAAATACCGCATTATTCAGGATAAATTGTTCGAAAGTGATTATGACAGGTTTGTTGCGGAATTGGAAAGACTGAAAGAAAATACTATAATATAAACATACCTCCCAACTTTATAAAACCACTCTCGCAATCTCCCTCCATCTCTGTTACAATAACATCACCTTGAAAAATAAATACGGAAACACAATCGAGCTGCTCGCTCCCGCGGGTAATTATTCCTGTTTAAAGACGGCGTTTTATTTTGGCGCGGATGCGGTGTATTTGGGAGGGAAAGAATTTGGTTTACGCGCGAAAAGCAGTAATTTTTCTGATGATGAAATTACAGAGGCTGTGAATTATACTCACGCGTTTGGTAAAAAATTATATGTTACTGTTAATATTTTCGCCAGAAACGCGGATATTGATAAAATAAAAAATTTTGCTTTGTTTTTGGAAAAAGCGGGTGTTGACGCGGTCATCATATCTGATCTTGGAGTGTTTAATATTTTTAAAACACAGACAAATTTGGAAATACATATATCTACTCAGGCAAATGTTTGCAATTCCCACGCCGCAATGCAGTATGCAGAGTTAGGCGCAAAACGTATAATTCTGGCCCGTGAGCTGCCCATTGAAGATATAAGTGAAATTTGTGATTCTCTTAAAGGCAGAGCAGATATAGAAGTTTTTGTTCACGGCGCGATGTGTATTTCTTATTCAGGGCGTTGTTTGATGTCTAAATATATGACAGGAAGAGATGCCAACCGCGGCGATTGCGCTCATCCTTGCCGCTATAAATATGAAACGTATTATGCGTTGCAGGAAGAAAAGAGGCTGGGGCAATATTTTCCTGTTGAAGAAGACGCTAACGGCACATACATAATGAACAGCCGCGATCTGTGTTTGATTAATCGATTGGATGAATTGGCTTCCGCGGGCGTAGCAAGTTTTAAAATCGAAGGACGTATGAAAAATGAGTTTTATGTTGGCGGCGCTGTAAACGTATATAGACGCGCTATGAACGGAGAGAACTTTGATTATATGCTCGAGTTGGAAAAACTGCCTCACCGGCCATTTACGACAGGTTTTACTTTTAATGATAATCAAAAAGAACATATAGAGTCATCTAAAATTAATTTAAATTATAAAATCGCCGCTATTGTATTAGAGGAGAATCAAATCAGAATAAAAAATAAAATATCGACAGGAGATGAAATAGAAATTTTATCTCCATCTGCTAATAACGGTAAAACATTTTTGTTTAACGGAGATACTGCAAGCGTTCCTGAGCAGGTTGTTTCAATAGATTGCCCGTTTGAATTGGAGCCATTTGATATTTTAATTAAGAAAGCGCGATCAGATTTATAATTTTATATCATTACAATTTGCTTATTTTATGCAGATTATAATTTTAACCGTCAAACTTATTAAACCACGCGCGTTCTCTAAAAGCTTTACGCTCTGCATGCCTGCCTTCGGTTTCCGCAACGCCGACCGGAAGATAACCGACAACTGTGTATCCGGCGGGAACTTGCAGCAGCTTTGCTATCCGCTCCTGTGTTTCCTCGCTTTCTGTGACCTGACCTTCAATCCAGCAGCTTGCGTAACCAAGCGCGGTAATGGCGAGTAACATATTTTCGATGGCTGCGGAGTAATCCTGAACGTAGAAATATTTGTCAGCGTAACCTGGCACTTTTTGTGTTAAAACACAAATCCCTGCCGGCGGGTTTACGCCGTTGAATCCATTCTTTTTTACAAGGCTTGTTATTTCTTTTAACAGTTCAGGATCATCAAGGGCGATGAGCGATGTTGTTTGTTTGTTGCAACCGGAAGGCGCGTCGAGACCTGCTTCCAGAATTTTTTTCAAATCATCGCGCGGAACCGGCGTGTTTTTATAGGAACCCCGAAAACTATAACGTTTCCTTACCGCTTCAAGTGCATCCATTATTTACTCCTTTATCTTTTATGAAATCATCTATTAATTTTCGCTAATATACAGCATTTGTCAAGTTATATGATATAATTTTTTAATGAGCCGTTTATGTTAATGTTGTATTTCTCCGGAACCGGCAACTCAAAATACGCCGCGCAAATATTCTGCCGGAATATGAACGCGGAATGTCATTCCATCGAGGAGAAAACTGACTTTGCTCAAATGATTTCTTCACATGATGTAATCGGGTTTTGCTATCCGGTTTATGGTTCAAGAGTGCCGAGGATCATGCGGGAATTTGTTGGAAAATATATTCAATGCTTTAAAAATAAAAAATTGATAATATTTTGCACTCAATGGTTATTTTCTGGCGACGGCGCGAGGGTATTTACCGATTTGTTTCCGCGAAATTATATTGATGTCATTTCCGCAGAACATTTTCTAATGCCCAACAATGTGTGCAATCTGCCCGTGCTGCCGTTGGAAAGTGAGAGTAAAATCAGGAAATACCTTGCAAGATTAGAGAAAAAAATGCGGCGCGTATGCGGGAATATAAATAATGGAGTTATTAAAAGAAAAGGTTTTAATTTATTTTCCAGATTTTTAGGATTGTTTCAAGGCGTTTTTATGCCGGTGTGGGAAAAAGCGGGGCTGAATAAGGTGTGGATATTTGATGAGTGTAATTTATGCGGTTTATGCGTTTCTATCTGCCCCATGAACAATTTTGAAAATCAAAATGGAAAAATAACCGCAAAAGGGAATTGCAATTTTTGTTACCGCTGTATCAATAAATGCCCGCAAAAGGCAATCGNTGTGTATTTAAAAACNAAAGTGAAAAATCAATATAAAGGTATTCCAAATTAGTATTATTTATATATTGCCGTATTTTCATATTTTGTTATAATAAAATAATGAAACTTATTTACGTTATTCTTTTTGCGGCGCTTCTTTGCGGCTGTAATTCTGTTTATGATTATGTGTCAATTTCTGACATCGGTGAATATTCGCGGGAAGCCGCTTTTGTAAAATCGATCCTTGAGGGAAACGAGGATATAATAGCGCTTGGGCTTCGTATTCATCCTGATACGCCGGGGAACTATCAGGGATCGCATCAGCCTTTACTGCGGATCGAATTTTTATCGTCATGGGAATTTGAGGGAGCTTACGGAGATATATTAATATCGAGAAAAATTTTGATTCCGCGCGATGATATGCTCGCGGAGCGCACAGATACCACGCTGGCTTCCTGTCTTGACGGCAGTGAAACACTAATTGAAATCGATGAACTCGAGCCGCCGTTTGTCGCGTTACGTGTCGACGGTCTTGCGCTCGGCGACAATGGTTATCCGCTTTGCCGGGCTGTCGGGATTCGTTTTCACACATTGAACGAGAGTAAAAGTAATGACAGCGCGTTTTTACAAAAAATAGCTTTTTTAGAAAATCTAATTAATCAATCTCCCAAACCGCTAGTTCAAACAATGCCCGAACCTTTGTGGATTACTTCCGGTGGCGACATGATGCTTGAACGCGGCGCGACAGAAATTTTATTAAGCGAAGGTCCTGCCGGAATCTTTGGAAGAACCGCTGAGATGTTCGCGTCATCTGATGTCGCTCTTGTCAATCTTGAGGGAGTGATAAGCGCGCGCGGGGAAAGGGTGCCTAAGTCTTACAATTTTCGTTTTGTTCCTGAGGTGGCGGCGGCTTTGCGCGATACGGGAATTGACGCTGTGTTACACGCAAACAATCACGTTTTTGATTACGGCGAAGAGGCTTTTCTTGACAGTCTTTCCTGGCTGCACCGCGCCGGAGTAGGTGTTGTCGGTGCCGGAATTGACGATGATGCGGCATCTGAACCTTTTGTTTTTTCAAAGGGCGAAGATACATGCCGCGTTTTTGGAATCGCTTCTTTCCCCCGCGAGCGAAATGGATGGGACGGAGAAACGGTGGCGGCGCTGCCTGATCGCCCGGGAATGCTTCACGCGCGGGTTGGCGGAAGGGAAAAACTGAAGGAGCGGATGGCGCCTAACGACGCCACGTTAAATGTAATTCTGTTTCACGGCGGAATTGAGTATTCACCCCGCTCTGATGCCGCGACGCGCGAGCTTTACACAGACCTTATTGCATCCGGCGCTGATCTTGTTATCGGTACACATCCGCATGTTGTTCAGGGGTTTGAGTGGGTTCTTGGAAAGCCTGTGTTCTGGTCTCTCGGCAATTTTATTTTTGGCGGGATGAACTATATAGACGGAGCGTCTGACGGGCTTTTTATCAGGCTTGGGTATTGGCGCGGGCGGCTTTTGTATCTGGAACCGTTTCCCGTATATCTTGATAATGTAAGGACGGATATTGCCGCGCAGGAAAGGCTTGCTGTATTTTACGCAAGGTCGAGAGATTTGCGGCGTATGCAGTCTGCGGTGCAGCCTTAGCCCGCAGCAGATTAAACGCGGCGTTTTATCAGTTCGGAAGCGAGCTTAACGGCATCTTCAAATTCGCTGTGAAGTAAATGTTCGGATATTTTTTCGAAAGTGTTTCTTATTTCTTGCGGCAGCGGTTTTCCTTCCAGCTCATAAAGCGTTTTCTTTGCCGCTTTCTTGTCATAGGAAGCGCATGCCCCCAGAAGCGTATTTAATTTTTCGTGTAAAAACGCGGCAACATCCTGCGCGATCTCATTATTCTCATCAGGTTTTATATTTTCTTTTGGTTTGATTTTTTCCGTAATGGCTTTTAGCGATTCCACAAACTTATTTGTTTCGTTTAACAGCAAACCGATGTTGCCTTCTCTTCCGGCTTTTTCCAGTTTAAAAGCGATCATGGAAGCGTCAATTTCTCCAATATTGGCGAGTGCGCTTTTCATTGAGTGAACGTGAATAATGTAGTTTTGCACATCTTCATCATTTTCTAATTTGTTTTTTATTGTTGTTTCCAGAACCGAAATTGTTTTATCNGCGTCCCGCGTAAATATTTTCGCAAGCTCGGAAGTAATAATATCATGCCGCTCATTGCCGCTTCCTGTCTGNCTGGCTTTATCAATNACTTCCTGCGGCTGTTTGTCCCGGATCAATCTGTTAAGAAGCGTATTTAACTGGCGTATATCAATCGGTTTNGAAACAAANTCATCAAAACCGTTATTTAAAAATAATTCCGACTGCCCGACAACTGCGTTAGCTGTAAGCGCTACAATCGNATGTGTATAGCCGCTGTCGCGTATTAGTTTTGTTGCTCTGAATCCGTCCATTTTTGGCATCATGTGATCCATAAAAATTATATCGTAAATTTTTCCGTCCCTGATCTTATCAATTGCTTCAAATCCGCTTGTAGCGATTTCTACTTTCAAATCGTAAGACGCTAAAAGTCCTCTTGCGACGTACAAGTTAGTTTCAACATCGTCTACTACCAGTACACTGCCGTAAGGCATCGGTTCGCGTGTTATCTGCGATTTTTTTAATAGAGGTGAATTGTCAAAATTGAATTTTTTCAGGCTGTCCGCGAGTTCACTGCCGATTATTTCCGTATCAATTCTTTTTTGTGGAATACGGACTGTGAAAGTTGTACCTTCTTCCGGGACGCTTTTTACATTAATTTCGCCGTTCATTAAATAAATAAGGTGCTTTGTTATACTCATACCGAGACCGGTGCCTTCCGTGGTACGGTTTGTTTCCATGTTAAAGCGGGAGTACTCGTTGAACATTCCGTTCACTTCTTCCGGTGTCATGCCCTGGCCTGTATCGCTTACAGTGAAAATCATTATTGTATCAAATTCCTTACCTGCGTTTATTTCCGCGTTAACGGAAAGTACCACATTGCCGCGTTCTGTATATTTAAATGCGTTGGAGAGAAGATTATTTAAAATCTGTTTAATGCGNATCTCATCGCCGTATAAAGCCAACGGGATATTTTTATCAATCTCAAGTTCAAATTTTATCGGNTTATTGTTAATTCGCGTAATGTTAAGGTGAACGGTGTCGTTTATAAGGCTTGAGACATCATAATCAACGGGAAACANTTCCAGTTTTCCGGCTTCTATTTTGGAAAGATCAAGGATGTCATTTATAATATTTAACANCAGATCGCCGGAACTGTAAATTTTTATGAGCGCGTCTTTTACGNTCTGTGAAAGAGTTTTATCCTGTATTTGAATATCTGTTATGCCGAGTATTGCGTTTAACGGTGTGCGTATTTCGTGGCTCATTGTCGCGATAAAAGCTGATTTTGTTTTGCTTACAGCTTCAGCTTCAAGATGACGATGCGCGAGTTTTTCCATCTGCGTTATATCCTGCACGATTTCAATGTAACCGGCTGTTTTACCTTCGATGTCTTTTAATACTTCAATATCAACCTTGTATGACAAGTTATTTTGCCTGAAGAATGTTTGTTTAATTCCGTTCTTTGCGCACTCGATTCCGCAGTATGGAGTGTTGCAAATATGGGCGCTCCAATTGCTGCACGGCTTTCCTTTTATATCCTCGAATTTTACTCCAAGAAAATTCTCAACATGGGTGTTTACGAATGTCCAACATGCATTGGCGTCTGTTACCGATATTGACAGCGGGATCGCGTCAAGTATCGACTTATACCAGTGAGCTGTCGCCTCATATTTTTTTCGTTCTTCCGTTAAATTTGACATTACCTTGCGGGCGTATTTTTCGTATTCTTTATTTTTTATTAGTATCAGACATAAGATAAAACCAAGTATTCCCGCAAGTGCAGCGCAAAGGATAATAACTAACATTTTTATTTTCTATACTGCTCCACAAGCGTTGACATTTCGTCAAATTCACTATGAAGAAGATGTTCNGCGATGGAGTTTAAAAGCGTTTTAGTTTTCAATGACCATGTCATTTCTCTTAGTTCGTTCAAGGTTTTTTTTGCTGATTTTTTGTCAAGCGCGGCGCACGCGTCCATTATAATTTGAAGTTTTTTGTTTAATAACTCAATAGCCTCTTGTGTATCTTCCACATCTACTTCTTCGTTTACAGGTTTGATGTCGCTTATAACCCTGCAAAGGTCTTCGATAAAATTATTTGTTTCTGTTGTAATCACGTCAATTTTTTTATCTCTGCCGGCTTGTTCCAGCCTGAAGGCTACAGCCGAAAGTTCCGGCTCTCCTATATTGGCAAGAGCGCTTTTCATCGCGTGAACATTGATGACATACATTTGAATGTTTTCCGCGTCATTAAAATCGTTTTGCATACAGTTCTTAAGTACACTGACGGTTTTTTCCGCGTCACGTGAAAAAATTTCNGCAAGCTGCGAATCGACCTGNTGATGAGCATGACCTATCTGCTTTTTATCCAGTTCGGCTTTTTCTCTGTGCGCCGCGTCTATCACGTCTATAGGCTGTTTATCGCGGATTAGCCTGTTCAGCGTAACATTCAACTGGCGCAGATCAATCGGCTTGGAGATAAAACCGTCAAAGCCGTTTTTCAGGAACATTTCCGCCTGTCCCGCGAGCGCGTTAGCTGTCAACGCGACAACCGGATGGGTATATCCCATTTCCCTTATCCGCCTTGTTGTTTCAATGCCGTCCATTTTCGGCATCATGTGATCCATAAATACAATGTCGTAAATTTTACCTTTTTTAATATTATCCAGAGCTTCGAATCCGCTTGCCGCAAGATCAATTTTAAGACCGTAAGGCGCCATCAGCCCCTTAGCGACATAAAGGTTTGTTTCGACATCGTCTACAATCATGATGTATCCGTATGGCATATACTCGTGGTTTAATTGAGCCTTTTTAAACTTAATGGCGACGCCGTGTTTGAAGTTTTTCAGATTTTCCGCCATTTCTTTGCCCAATATGCCGCGAATACCGATACCGTCTGTTCTCATGGGAAGGCGGACTGTGATCGATGTTCCTTCGCCGACAACGCTTTTAACAATAATTTTTCCGTACATCAGATTTACCAGATTGCGCGTAATGGTCATTCCAAGACCGGCGCCTTCGGTTGTACGGTTGGCTTCCAGATTAAAACGGGTATACTCGTCAAAAAGTTTGCTAATCTGTTCCTGCGTCATNCCCTGNCCNGTATCTTTCACNTGGAATATCAACGTAACAATAACAGCTCCGCCGCCGCGGCCGACACACTCGGCGCTTGCGCCTAATGAAACTGTGCCGCTGTCCGTGTATTTGAATGCGTT
>WQRT01000119.1 GCA_009786625.1 Treponema sp. | reverse complement strand
GTCATCGTACGCCAAAGACCGCGTGAAAGCGCCTATTCTTCTCTCTGATAAAACGAAAGATTCGACACATCAAGCCAGCCTGTTCCGCTTCCGGCTTCGACAAGAAATTTCGCTTCGTACATATTTGTTCCAAGCGGCATACCGACTCTTTCCCATTCTTTAAAATGTTCGCTAATGGAGATTGTACCGCTCCGGCGGGTAGTCTGGCGGACGCTGAAGTATTGAGGGAACGGTTCCCTGCTCCCTTGAATATTTCCCGAACCTGCCGGTCTTGTTGCCATGTAAATAAAGTAAACTGCGCCGTCAACCGTAAACTCACCCTTTTTTTGAGCGCTCCCGCCGATTCTATTGGGTCCGATTACACCCTCGCCGTACCAGTCTTCTACAATATACCACTCAATCATCGGATTTTTTGACCAGCCGTAAATCCCAATATACGAAGTTCCCCCGGCGGTTCCGTTAGCTGATCTTGTAAATGTGAAATCGCAGAAAGTATTATTGTAATAGGAATAAGGATGCCCCTGATTCCAGAACAAACCTAAACGCCCAAGAAATACTGTCGCGTTACTCCACTCGGCGCGGAAAGCGCCGCCGCCGCCGTAATCGGGGCCATACCATATCAGCCTGTTGTCATTTCCGCTCTGACTCCACAACTCATAGTTATAAGGCGAGTCTTCAAGCCGCCTGGGCCCCTGACTGTTGCCGATGAATTCTTCTCCTCCGTTTTGCCGCATTAAACGCAGATATGGATCGCCGGCTTCCTGCCCCCCTTGGGATGCGCAAGCGGTCAGGAGAATACAGCCTGTAATTATTATAGCGGCTCCGGCCGGTAAAAAAAGTTTTTTTAAAAAAAGGTATTTTATCTTCATATATAACTACTTCACAATGCCTTTCAGGATGGATTGAAAAAGAACGCTTTTTGTGTCGCCTTCCAGCGTTTTACTCAATCCGCTTACGGCTTTCGCGGAACCTCCGAGCGAGACGCCGAAACTGCCGCTTAAAGTTTTACCGAGTTCAGAAGCCATACCTGTAAGCTCTTTTTCATCTTCGGCTTTCTTCCCCAATTTCATCGCCATTGACGCTATCGACGCCAGATTGGCTCCTGTACCGGAACCGCCCATGATCATGGCCGCCAGTCCGCCGATGCCGTCTTTAGCGGAAGCGCTTTTTTTATCCGCTTTTCCTGTCGAAAGCAGCGTACCGGCAAGGTCAGCCAAACTTTCCAGATTTGAACCTTTAAGAACTCCTGACTTGGATGCCACTGNCGCNATTGTTCCCAAAAGATTGCCGCCGCCTGCTTTGCCGCCTAACAGAAGCGGAATAATCGCGGCTAAATCCAAACCCGGAATCACTCCGCTTTTTGGCACCTTCTCTCCCGCCAACCCCGCGGCGGCAGCTCCGATTCCCGATAAAATACTTAATGCCGATGAAGCCATATACGCCTCCTTAAAATTATAGGAATTGTTAAAACATCATTTGTGTTTTATTAATCTTCCGATGTAAATTCTATTATACAATACGAAAATCATCAACAAAATTCTTATCAGATCTAAGGAAGCTTTTCAAAAGCTGCTGTTTTGAAAAAGCCTCATATCTTGAAATCGTAAAGTAAATAATTTTTAAAATTAAACGGTAAGATGCGCTACTCTGTTTCTGCCTGATTCTTTCGCGTGATAAAGCGCTTTATCAGCTTTGGATAAGAAGGCCTCTTTATTGCTGTCCTGTTTCGGCACAATCGAAGTGACCCCTATGCTTAATGTAATATTAGACTGCGCGCCGCCTGAAAAAACGATTGAAGTTTTCTCGGCATCAGATCTGATCATTTCGGCGACTTCCAACGCGCCGTCAAGATGGGTATTTGGAAGAAGAACGATAAATTCTTCTCCTCCCCACCGTGCGGTAAAATCCGCCGGGCGCCTTAAAGATTTTTTAAAAAGTTCTGCGATTGTTTTTAACGCGAAATCGCCGTTTTGATGCCCGAATATATCATTTAGATCTTTGAATTTATCAAGATCGATCATTAAAAGGCTTATAGGCTGCTGTTCTCTGATTGCCTGTTTCCATTCCACATTCAGGCGGTAATCAAAATTGCGCCTGTTTGGAATCTGCGTCAACTGATCAATCATGCTGAGTGATTCAATCACGCGCAGTTGATTTACAATCTGAATCTGGTTTCTGACTCTCAACTTAACAATGGGAGAACTAAAAGGTTTTGTAATATAATCGGCGGCATCAAGAGACAAACCTTTTTCTTCATCCTCGTCGCTGTCAAGACCGGTTGTAAAAACCACAGGGATATTTTTTAGCTGCTCGGAATTTTTGATCGCAGAAAGCGTCTGATATCCGTCCATCTCCGGCATAAGAATATCCAGCAGAATGAGATCAGGAAGAAGTTCTTTCGCTTTTTCAAGAGCGCTTGCTCCGTTTGTCGCCGTGTAAATGGTATATTCAGATCCTAAAATATGGGTCAATATTTTTAAATTCGCTTTTTCATCATCAACAATGAGAATTTTATTTTTTACAACATCCATTAATCAGCCTATTCCCTCTTTCAATTTTTTTAATGTAATAAGAGCAAGCTCAAATTCGAAGTCTTCCATTTGTTGTACCAAAAGTTCACTGCCTTGAATCGCGAGAAGATCGTCCTTATATTTAAGACATCCCGGATTCCCGCTTTTTAACAGCTCTTCAAGTTCTTCAAACACTTTATTTACATTACCGCCGGAAAGAACAGTTACCGGCACCTGTTTATTTTCCGGCGCCGCTCCGGACTCATCCAGTAAAATCGTTAATTCGTTTAACACAACATTTAACTCGGCATCCAAAACCCTTATCTTATCGTCCGTTACATTATTTTTTCCGCTCTTTATCTGCCGTTCAAGATCCGCGGCGGCTTTCTGCAAAATTGTTTTACCCAACTGCCCCGCGTTTCCTTTTAAAGTATGCGCCATTCTATGCGCAAGTTCAATATCTCCGTCATCGAGCGCTCTTACAATTTCCGCGACTTTATTCTGATTGCTTTTAACAAAATAAATCTGAAGCGATTTTTGAAATTCCAAATCGGCTTCAAGCAGCGTAGTTTTCTCACCGCCGGGAGTACTGATGGGGGTCAGATATTTCATAAGACAGCGCCACAATTCCTGTGAAGTAAACGGTTTGCCGACACAGTCGTACATTCCGTTCTCCCTGTAAATTTCCCTGTCGTTCGACATAATATTAGCTGTTAAGGCAATCATGGGAATGCCTGTGTTTAATTTTAAGATTTTTGACGACGCTTCAAGCCCGTCCATAACAGGCATGTGCATATCCATAAAAATTAAATCAAACTGTTTTTCGCCCCTTTCAATCCTTCCCTGGATCAGTTCCAGACCAACTTTGCCGTTATCTGCAACTACGGTCTTTAATCCCACCCGCGACAGGTGTTCGCAAATTACCTGTTGATTCATCGGGTTATCTTCGCATAACAGCACTTCACCGTTGAACGCGGGCTTTTCAATTTCATTAAGCACGATTTTCTTGTCAAACGCATCATCATCTGTAATATTTATTGCGTCAAAAACAAGATCAAAACTGAATTTACTGCCGACTCCGGGCGTACTTTCCACATAAAGCTTTCCGCCCATCATTTCGATAATATTTTTTGTAATGGCAAGTCCAAGCCCCGTACCGCCGAACTTTCGCGTTGTTCCCGATTCCGCCTGCGCGAACGGATTAAAAATCTTGTCCAACTGCTCTTTTGACATTCCGATACCGCTGTCTTTTACCTCAAAATGCATGGTAATGGCGGTATCTGTCATATTAATCAACGCCGCATGCAGTTTCACCATGCCTGTGTTGGTAAACTTGGCGGCGTTGGAGAGAAGATTTACAAGAACCTGCCGAAGCCTCGTCGGATCGCCTAACGGTCTTTTACCTACAGAAGGCTCCGCGTAAAAATAAAGCGTTAAACCTTTTTCTATTACTTTGGGCATGATAAGAGTACGGCAGCTTGAAAAAAGATCATGCATATCAAACGGAATATTTTCCAGTTCCATTTTTCCGGATTCTACTTTGGAAATATCAAGTATATCGTTAATAATCTGTAAAAGCCATTGCGCGTTTGTTTTTATCTTGCTTAAATAATCCCTTGCTTTAATTGACAGATCGCCGTCAAGAGCCAGTTCGGCAAAACCTAAAATGCTGTTCATCGGCGTGCGTATTTCATGGCTCATGTTAGCGAGGAACTTAGATTTAGACGAAGACATGGATTCAGCGTCATCACGAAGGCGGTTGGCTTCTTCATACGGCTTTTTCAAAATAGCGGCGGCGGCAAGAGCGGCGGCGATGCTTAATAGTAATGAAATCATTCCCATTAGAGCTATGCTGCCGGGAATATTTTTTAACGCGCTTTCCCGCGTCGGCGCGATAATACCGATAAACCAATTCTCTGTCGGACTTGATATCGGACGAAAAGCGCATAACCTGGGCTGCCCGTCTAAACTGAAGCTGTCTGTACCGCGTTCTCCTTCAACTACGCGCCTTACCATAGCGCCCATCCCTTCGTAAGAATTGTCCGATCTTGCAAGTTCAATAAAATTAATCCGATCTGTCACCCATTCGGTACGGTAATTGGAAATGACATGACCGTTTTCATCATCTATAAAGAGATGACCTGATTCCCAGAAAGTAAAGTGCGATATAATCTCGCTGAAATAAAGCCCCGGCAGAACCGCCGCCAGTACAAGCCTGTTATTAATCGGCGCAGACACATACATGACAAGCAAACCATTACTGCTGTGCATGGTCGTGGAAACAGCCTGTCCTCCGCGGTGCGCAATCTGCATAAAAGGTTCAAAAGTTAAATCCATCGGCACAACCGCGCTGCCCCATGAACTGAGCATGTTAAATCTGTCAAAAACCGCAAGCCCGATATATTTCGGATAACGCGCGAGGACGCGCTCAAGAATTTGATCGCCCTGCCCTGCCTGAAGAACAAAATTAGGATTGTCGCCGCCTGAAAGCGAAGATGCCATCTGCATGGCGATCTCTCTTGCGGCTTCAGCGGCTGTGATTTTTAATACTTCAAGTTCCTTTGTTACATATTGATCCGCGATGTCAACCGCCACCAGCATATCGTCTTCCATCGCCTTGCGTATATTGCCTGTCAGGAAAATCGCTCCAACAGCCAGAGAACAAACGCTTATCATGATCGCGGCGGTAATAATAACTATAAAAATACTGGTAAAAGGTTTTTGCACTGTTTTTTTCCGGTCATCCATATTATTTTCATTCTGCAGCATTAGCCTTATCTCCCCCCTGAGGCATCCATTTTTTCAACATCCTGTCCAGTTCGTACATATCGACCGGNTTAGTCATAAAATCATTACTTCCATTTGTTAAAAACATTTCCTTTACGCCGGAAACAGCGTTCGCCGTCAATGCGATAATCGGNACATTCCCGTAATGACCGCCAAGTTTTCTTAATTTAATCGTTGTTTCAATGCCGTCCATTCCCGGCATAATATAATCCATGAATATAAGATCATATTTATCTTTTTTTGCTTTTTCAACCGCTTCATCCCCGCATGCGGCAAGATCAATCTCCAAACCGTAAAAGGAAAGCATCTCCTTAACAACATAAAGATTGATATCAACATCATCGACGACAAGCACTTTTCCCGGAGGAATCGGCTGGCGTTCCACATTGGATTTACCCGCGTTACTGCGGTAATTTAAACAAAGCGTTTTAAGTTTATCGACTGCGGCCATTCCAAGCGCAGGAGAACCGACATCTCCCTGCGGTAATAATACGGTAAATGTTGAACCGTAGCCTTGTTTACTTTTTATTTTTAAATCGCCTTTCATTAAATGAATTAATTCCATCAATATATTCATTCCAACACCGGCGCTCTCATTAGTAAAGCTGGCTTCTCCGCTGAAATTTTTATACTCGAGCATCAATTTTTCGACTTGTTCGGATGTCATTCCCTGACCTGTATCGCGGACGCTGAAATTCAACATTACAGTGCCTTCGTCATCTGTTTTTTCAAGGGAAACCGACAGCTCTACATCCCCGGACACCGTATATTTAAAGGCATTTGATAGAAGATTATTCAAAAATTGTTTTATACGGCAGTCATCTCCAAACAGCTCTGACGGAATATTTTCATCAACATCAAGCGAAAATTCGATAGGTTTATTTTCATACTTGATCACATTTAAAAGTATGGTATCGCGGATAANCTGCGCCGTATTGTACTGCACGGGAACCAGTTCCAGTTTTCCGTCTTCGATTTTAAGCATATCATGTATGCCATTAATTATTTCCAGAAGAAGGCCGCCTGAATTGTGAATCATATTGAACGCTTCTTTTGCTTCCACGGGATATCTGCTATTTTCCAGATTGATGGCGGAAATATTTAAAACGGCGTTCAACGGAGTGCGGATTTCATGGCTCATTTTAGCGAGGAATACCGACTTGCTCTTGTTTGCTTTTTCCGCCGTTCTCACCGCGGATTTTAACATGATTTGATTACGAACCCTTAATTTTACAATTTGCGCTTTAAAAGGTTTAGTAATATAATCCGCGGCTTCTAAAGAAAGCCCTTTTTCTTCATCTTCATCGCTGTCAAGACCTGTAATAAAAACAACCGGAATCTTTTTTAAATCGTCGCATTTTTTTAATGATGTAAGCGTCTGATACCCGTCCATATCGGGCATAACAATATCCAAAAGAATAAGATCAGGTTTATACTCTTTGGCTTTTTCTATCGCGCTTACGCCGTTAGTCGCTGTATAAATTGTGTACTCTTTCCCAAGAATATAGGATAACACTTTCAGGTTTGAACTTTCATCATCAACAATAAGTAATGAATGTTTGCTTTTTCCATCCATAATTAAATATAAACCATCCTTTAGGAAAACAATTACGAGCTACATAACATTAACATGAAAATGGTAATTTTGGCTATAAAAAAAGACCTGATTTACAGGAGATTTAACATCCCGTAACCAGGCCTTTTCATAAAGATTATTTTTCTATAGTTACCAAAAAACCTTATTCTGCGGCTTTTTTGGCGACCGGCTTCTTGACTGCCGGTTTCTTCGCGGCGGCTTTCTTTACTGCCGGTTTCTTCGCGGCTGTTTTCTTTGCTGCCGGTTTCTTCGCGGCGGCTTTCTTTACTGCCGGTTTCTTTGCCGCTGCTGTTTTCTTCGCGGCTGGTTTCTTTGCTACAGCTTTTTTAGCTGCCGGTTTCTTCGCCGCTGTCTTCTTCGCGGCTGGTTTCTTTGCGGCCGGTTTTTTCGCCGCGGGCTTTGCAGATGTAACTGCCATCTTCTTGTCCCCCTTTGCAGGTGTTTTACTGCCCTTCACCTTGGCAGTGGCGGGTTTACCAGTCTTCGCTGAATCCCCTCCCTTTATGTTCATTCCGGTATTTTTAATAACCGCCTGCGCGCCCGCAAGACGCGCCAGAGGTACCCGGAAGGGTGAACATGATACGTAGCTNAATCCTGCCTTATAACAGAAGTCAATAGTCGCAGGATCACCGCCATGTTCTCCGCAGATCCCNATTTTGAGATCTGGTTTTACTTTTCGNCCTTCGCTAATCGCGAAATTCATCAGGTTGCCGACNCCGTCTTCGTCAATTGTCTTGAACGGATCAACGTCAAGAACATTTTTCTTAAGATATTCGGGCAGGAATGAAGCTACATCGTCGCGGCTGAAAGCGAAAGTCATTTGTGTAAGATCGTTTGTTCCAAAACTGAAGAAGTCCGCGTAAAGCGCGATATGCGCCGAGCGTATTGCCGCGCGCGGGACTTCGATCATTGTGCCGATAGAAATTGGAATTTTTACGCCGGCTTCTTTAAAAATCTTATCAAGAATTTTTTCAGCGTTGGGGCGTAAAAGTTTAAGTTCCCTTGCCGTAATGACAATAGGNATCATTATTTCGGGGTTTACAGGNATTTTTTGTTTTGCACATTCGGCGGCNGCGCGGGCGATTGCCTCTACCTGCATATCGTAAATTTCAGGATATGTGATTGCAAGACGNCATCCGCGGTGGCCTAACATCGGGTTGCTTTCTATTAAAGTGTCGATCTTTGATGTCATTTTGTTAATATCCATCTTCATATGATCGGCAAGCTCCGCGATTTCTTCCTTTGTATGAGGCACAAACTCATGAAGCGGCGGATCTAAAAGCCTGATTGTAACAGGCCTTCCTTCCATTGCTTTGAAAATGCCGAAGAAATCCTTCTGCTGCAGCGGAAGAATCTTTTTAAGCTGTTCTTTTCTTTCCGCTTCNGTATCGCAGACGATCATCGCGCGGAAGTGGATCAATTTATCTTTATCAAAGAACATATGCTCAGTGCGGCAAAGGCCGATGCCCTGCGCGCCGAAATCAAACGCCCTCTTCGCGTCTTCCGGCTGATCAGCGTTTGTACGTACATTAAAACCTTTTACTCTGCCGCGGACGGACTTGGCGCGTACATCATCGCACCATTTAAGGAAGGTATTCACATCTTTTGANATAGAAGGCGCTACAAGAGGAAGATTTCCTTCATATACTTCGCCTGANGTACCGTCTATTGTGATCCAGTCTCCTTCTTTAAATACTTTTCCGCCGATATCAACAGTGTTATCGTTATGTACAATAACGCTTTTCGCGCCGGCAACGCACGGAGTACCCATTCCGCGCGCTACAACAGCCGCGTGGCTTGTCATTCCGCCCGCTGAAGTTAAAATACCCTGTGAAGCGACCATGCCGCCTATATCTTCCGGGCTTGTTTCCTTACGTACTAATAATACTTTCTCGCCTCTTCCGTGCCATGCTTCCGCGTCTTTCGCGTTAAACACAATTCTTCCTGTCGCCGCGCCCGGAGATGCGTTCAAACCTCTTGTAAGCGCTTTTGCTTTTTTCGCTGCCGAAGCATCGATCATCGGGTGAAGAAGCTGATCAATATGACCCGGCGATACGCGCATTATAGCGGTATCTCTGTC
>WQRT01000118.1 GCA_009786625.1 Treponema sp. | reverse complement strand
AGAGTCCCTGACTTATCTTTCGAATTGTCAAGGTTTGCTTGATACCTCTCAGTACCAAGCCCGGAGTTTCCGTAAGTAAAACCGCTGGTTTTACAGGAAACTCCAAAACGAAAAACCGCAGGTTTTTCGTTACTTCAACATACGCTTGCTGCTTTGACAAAACGCTTCCGCGTTTTGTCTTTGAAGTTTCCCTCCGGGAAACTTCTCGACCCGGCCGCCTGTCTTTCGCGGCCGAATCCCCTTCTGTGTGTATCAATCAGTTTTATCAACTATTGGTACACATCACGAGTTTTAGCGTAGCTAAAACTCGAAGCAAAACCGCTTAGCGGTTTTGCACTCCCCTTCCCTATATTGCCAAATATCACACGGGATCATCAAAATTTAGCCCGAAGTTTGAATGTATATCTTATTTTTTTTTTTGTCAAGTGTTTTTCAAGAAAAATTTAAATTTGATCGCAAGCAGGACAGTATATCCGCACCCATATATAGGTGGAGGTAATTATGAAAAAGAAATTATTTATTTCACCGCTTGATGATTATGTTTTTAAGGAAATTTTCGGTGAGCAGCGGAACATCGAAAACACAGCAGCTTTTCTTAAAACTCTGTTGGATATCCCGGAGGAGGAATACGGCGAGTTATCCGTTAAAAACCCCGGACTGGGTATGATTTTTAAAAAAGGAAAAACAGGAGCCGTGGATGTTAAACTCACTACCAAATCGGGTAAAATAATTCATATCGAACTTCAAGTTGAGAAAAAGGCAAATATTAAAAATCGTATTCAGTATTATGGAGCAAGGTTAATAGGCGATCAATTGAAATGGGGGGATGATTATAACCAACTGAATAATGTCGTCAGTATAATAATCTGCGATCATAAGTTGTTAGAGGAGGGAACTTCATACATCAATATTTTTGAATTAAAAAATGAGCAAAATAAATCCTTTTCAAATTTGTACAAATTGATTATACTTGAATTACCGAAAATACCTGATAAAAAAGACAGGGATGTATGGCCGTGGATGCGGTTTCTAAAATGTGAAAGAGAGGAGGAACTGGATATGTTGGCGTATGTATTCCCGGAACTAAAAAAGACAATTGCCTGTATCAGAGAGATGTCCTTGATAGAAATATTTCGCGAAATTCAATTCCATAGAAACCTCGCAAAAATTGACGAGAAAAATTTAAAAGCGCAATGGAAAGAAGACGGTTACACTGAAGGACGTGCCGAAGGACTTACGATGGGACACGCTGAAGGCCGCATTGAAGGGCGTGCCGAAGGACTTGCAATGGGACACACTGAAGGACGCGCAGAAGGACTAGCAGCGGGACACGCTGAAGGGCGTGCCGAAGGACTTGCAATGGGACACACTGAAGGACGCGCAGAAGGACTAGCAGCGGGACACGCTGAAGGGCATGCCAAAGGACTGGCAGCGGGACACGCAGATGCACAACTTGAAATTGCGCGGAATCTGCTTGCAAAAGGTTCAACGCCGGAATTCGTGCGGGAAATTACTGGTCTTGATATAGATACAATTTGTAATTTGAAATAACGAGCATCATTCCCAAATCGGCGGTTGCTGCCATCTTTCCATAAAAACGCCGGGCAGCCTTGGTGTTGTAGAAAGTGGCGGCAACTACCTAACTATTAAAATCTGTAACCAACAGCAATTTTAATTACAGGACCATGACCCATTTGAAGAACAGGTTTTACTTCATAATAATCACCAAAAATACCGGCTAAATCACTTTCAAATTTACTGGATAATCTCAATCCATATAAAATTGTTCCTCTGATATACATTTTATGACTGATTGCGTAATCTAAACCGGCGCCGAACCTTATCCATAGGTGGCTAAAATCGGAGGCGTCTTGAAGTGTATAGCCTCCGCTCTCAGCGGAGAGAACAGCGTTATATTCAATGCCGAGAGCAGGCCATACCGACATATTTTCACCAAATGAGAATGGATATTTTCCAAGAATTCCTAAACTAACACTGGTGAAGTCCATTGTAATAAATGTACCGCCGCTCAAGATGCCGGTACCTTTTATATCTACAGCGCCAAAGTAATATCCAGCCGATACTTCAGCGTACACAGCGTCAACGAATCCAAAAACACCAAAGCCTGAATAAGGAAATTCAAAACCTCCTGTAAATCCGTATTGGGTAACTTCTCCGCCGCCGGCGCTTATATTGATCTGGGCAAACGCCCCTGTAACTGCAAGCGCGAAAACAGCCGGTACTAATATACCTTTACTTAACATATTTATCATCCTCTTAACTATTAAGACTGTATGGTTTAATAGTCACGAACTAGTTCTAATTAATAAATCGTAATGACTGCCGCGTTTATTAACAACCCTTAAAATGAAACTACCGTAAAAAAAAACGCCGAGCAGCCCCGGCGTTATAAACAACATTTGCTGTCAAATCCTAGAGATGGAACCCTACACCAATTTTAATGCGGGGGCCAAAGCCCAATGTTGTATCAAAAACAGAATTAGAAATAAAATCACTCATTACTTTTGAAGGAAGACGTACTTGGAATAATGCCTGCCCTCTAATAAACATAGATTCGCTGAGCGGGAAATCTATGCCTACACCGCCGAGAATACCTAACTGGCTTAGATCTCCGGCATCAGAAAAGGATCTTCCATCTTGCTCTGCAGAAAGAACTAAGTTATATCCAATACCGATACAGGGAAATAATGTAAATGCGCCGAGGTTAATAGGATATTTACCTAATAGGGTAAAACCAATCTGTGTAAGGCTCATATCCAATTGATTTTTAGATCCTGCAGAACCTACAATTTTAGTTGTATCAGATTCAATAGTTCCTACACCATAAGAAAAATAAATATCAATTTCCGCATAACCAACATCATAAAAACCATATACACCGAAACTGTTATTACTAGTGCTCATGAACTCTGTACCATCATAAGCTACGCCGTTACCTAAGCTCATGTCGAACAGAACGCCGCCGCCATAACTCATCTGCATCTGGGCAAACGCCCCTGTTGCTACCAGCGCGAAAATGGCCAGTACTAATAAACCTTTCTTTAACATTTAAATTCTCCTCTCTTTTTTAAGACCGCAACAGGCTGACAGCCTTAAACAGGTCTTTTATGCATACTCAAAATATACAGCAAACATTTATTGATATCAATAAAATAACAGGAAAATTCTTAAAATTCTAATGTTTTTAAAACCTGTAACCAACGCCGACTCTGATAATAGGACCGCTTCCCATAATTATACTGGAGGAAAGTCCTTGGTTGCTGGCAGCGTTTGCCAAATTATTTTCAAATTTACTGGCTAATCTTACACCGTACATTAAGGTTCCTCTGATAAATAAATCTGCGTTAATAGAATAATCAAAACCGCCTCCGAACCTAATCCACATTGCGGTGAAGTCGCCGCTATTAGGCATTTCATAACCATTGAAACGCATGGATGAAACCATATTGTAATCTATACCGAGAGCCGGAAATACAATCATTCTTCCCATATGAATAGGGTACTTTCCAAGAACACCGATATTCATGGTCGAAAAAAAATAATTTGCTGAACCTGGATATTCCCAAAGATTTCCTGAGTCCGTAGCAGTACCATCACCCCAAACAAAACTTAAAGAGACTTCAATATAATCAATGTCTAAAAAACCATAAAATCCAAAACCGGAATTTTCTAATATCTCTGATCCGCTTACATTCCCATAGGGACTAACATAACCGCTTATATCAACACCGCCGCCGAAATCTGCACTAAAAGATACTCCGCCGCCTACGCTTAACTTTATTTGCGCAAACGCGCCCGTTGCAGCCAGCGTAATTATTACAAGCGCTAATAAACATTTCTTAAACATTTTTTTACCCTTCAATTTAAGACTCACAAGTCGGTAACTCTGAGCCAATTTTAATTTGCTCTTACAGAGCCAATCAAGAATATACTTTAAATCAAAATATTATTCAAGGAAAAAACGGGAAGAATTAAAGAAATTACAAATTTTAATAGCTTTTAAGGTTTCAGATTACAAGATTGATGCACTATTCATCAAATTGATATTAGTTTGTTCTTATCAATTAAATCACGATCTAAAAGCCGTTTTAGCGACGAGTCATCTTTATTTATAAAGCCGCCGCGGTTTATCCTAGAAATAGCAAATCGAAAAATCAATATGACTAATTTCTGATAATTGCGGTGAACAGAAACAGACTGCTTGCATTTCTGGTTAATACAAATTTCACAATTATTAATATCTTTCTTACATCCTTCATGAGACGACGGGCATTTTACCGATTCAGCGCCTTCGCAAGATAAATCATTATTGAACTCAAGTGCTTTAAGTACCGACTCGGCTGTATACATTACGCTGCTACTTTATAATTAACAGCAGTACGTTCAACAATTAGCAAGTCTTTTGCGAATTTTATGATATCGCCCGCAAGCTCGGTGTGTTCTTCCTTTAGCTCTGTATTTTGTATTTTGGCTTCAAATTCCTTGACCCTTTCAGCTAATTTATTAAGGCGATCCATTAAACCGGCAATATTATCAGTTGATTTTCCCTGCATTGATAAAAGTACTTGTACTTTATGATATGCGTTCCACAGTTCATTAGACCAATCATCTGCGGTAAAAAGATCAAGCAAATTTTCCCATGCGTGTTCCATTGCCTGTATTTGAAAATTTTTACATAAAAAATAAAATATATTTTCTACCATGTCCACTTCAGCATCTTCAATGGTCTTCCCATAACCGTCAATATGCAAATGAATACAAGTTGAAATGAATGAAGTCTCTGACTCCTGGATGTTTAAAAAAGATAAAAGTTGAATTTCCTGATCCATTTCGCGTGTTTTGGGTATTTTTACTTTTCCAATTCCAACTACTACGCCGCGGGACACTTTTACAATTTGGTTCATCTCTTTTCACCTTTTGGCAGGAGACCGATTTCCTGTTTGGCGCTGCAGGTTATTTACTACCGGTACTATCCTATAACCACAGCAGTAATTTTACCGTAATATTGGATATTTTACAACAGCCGCCGCATCAAAACCATTCTCTCCGTTTAATTCCGCGAGTTTACAACGTAATACTGTGCCGCTCTTAGGTTTATTTTCTTCATTGTGTTTAATAAGCACATTCAAGTAATTCTCAGTAACTCCGCGGCATTTCATTAATTTTCCGTTGTTCATCACAATAACATCAGTCTCGCGTCCAAGCTGCCTGTTTATATAACTTTTCCTGCCGCTCCATGCCAGTTCTGAAAAAGTTTTGATACGCTTTGTAATTTCATTTTCAGGAACGTTATCCTTAAATAAAAAAGCAGGAGTCCCATCCCTTTTTGAATACGGAAAAGCGTGAATCCATGCAAAATCTAAATTCTTACATAAGTTAAAAGTCTCTTCATAATCTTCGCCGGTTTCACCGGGAAATCCTGCTATTATATCGCAGGCAATAAAAGGATCATCTTTTACGCGGCGTAAAAGCGAGACAGCTTTTTCAATTGTATTGCCGTCATAACTTCTTCCCATTTTATCAAGGATTTTCCCGCAGCCAGATTGAACAGATAAATGAAAATGAGGCCTGATTCTCGGATGCGCTAAAATTTCCGCTAACTTATCATCAATACTTTCAGGCGCTAATGAAGACAGCCTGACAGCAATTTTATCTGTGTTACTAATTAAATATTTCAACAACCCCGCAAGCCCGTTACCAAACTCCTGTCCTCTATCCCCTAACCTCCATTCGTACTGTGAAATATTCACCCCTGTGAGCACGGTTTCAGCGTGGTTTCCCTCTAAAACACGGAGACGGCGCAGCGCTTCATCCGCGTCAAGACTTACGCTTTTGCCGCGGGCAAGGCGGATTTTGCAATAAGTGCAGTGTTTATCACAGCCGTCTTGAATTTTTAAAAAACTCCTTGTATGACATGAAAACCGTTTTGGATTAAATTGAAATTTTGAATCGAAGATTGAGGTCTCGGGATCGGGGATCAGAGAATCCTTGTAAACTGACGCAGGATAAGTATTGTTAATATAATTAATAATGTTATTTTTATCTACGACAAAAAGGCGGTTTTTACTGTCTGTTTCCAGTTTTAAAATATCATTTTTATTAAGCTGCGCGTAACATCCTGTTACAAGAATACGGGCTTCGGGATAATCACGGAGAGCTTTTCTGATAACGCGGCGCGCTTTTTGATCAGCCTTTGAAGTAACAGTGCAGGTATTAATAACGATAACGGACACAGAATCGCGGGCTTCATCCCCAGTCCCCGATCCCCAGTCCCCGATCCCCGATCCCTGATCTCCAGTCCCCTGCTTCCAATCCCCAGCCCCTTCAAAAGCGTCTATTACAGCTTCACTTTCAAGTTGATTGAGCTTGCACCCGAGAGTAAGAACCAAAAACGACGGCATGATTTACTGCGAGCCCATCGTCCTTCGAATTCTTTCTATTCCGCGCTGAGCGTCAGTGAGCTGGGAATTTAATGCAAGCGCTCTTTCGTATGCTTGTATCGCGCTTGAAAGTTCTCCGGCGCTTTCCCTTGTAAAGCCGAGTCTTGCCCACCATGCGGCGTTTCCCGGCACATAATGAATTGCTGTGGAAAGCGCGATATCCGCGTGGCGGAATTTACCCTGGCGGATAAAAACTTCTCCCATCAAATAATATACAAGATCGATCCTTACCCCTTCCGGCGCCGCGTTGATATAATCCTGAAATAACTGCATGGCTTCTTCATTCCTGCCCAGATAGTAATTAACTTCTCCCAGAATATGTGTAACTCTGACATCAAATCTGTGCAGAGCGCGGCCGGCTCGCGCGTAACGAAGAGCTTCTTCATACCGGGAAAGCCGTAACAGAGACCAGCAGATTACTACATGAGATTCAAGATTGTTCGGATTCTCGGCGATTTCATCAAGACATATCTGAACAGACCTTTCATAATTACCGGCGCGGTATTCAATCAGCGCGTCGGGAGGCCGGGTTTGAGCGTTAACGCAGAAAATACCGGCGAGAAAAATGCATACGGTTATTAATATTTTTTTCATAATTTACCAACCATTGTACAGCGTCCGTTGAATATACAACCTGTTTCCATGAGAATTTCTGGAGCAGTCACATTCCCGGAAAGACGCCCTGTCACGGTTACCTCCACTTTTTCGACGGCAGTTACGTCACCCTTTACCTGCCCCCGGATTAAAACTCTTAAAGCGTGAATATTGGCGTTAACTATCGCGGTTTCATCAATCACAAGCGCCCCGGAAGCGTTTATCTCGCCTGATACCCTGCCTCTTATTAAAAACGGTTTTTCAAACTGCAATGTCCCCGTAAAATCAATATCAGAAGATAAAATGGTATCAAAATCCGAATCTTCCATTAAATCATTGTATACTTCAGTCATAAATATATTTTAACAAATTAATATAGATATGTGAATAGTTAGAAAACAGAGCGCGGATTATTTTTCTTGCGAATTATGCGAAAATGTCGTATTCTGAATTCCTAAGATCAGTTGGAGGAAACATGGACTTTGTATCTGAAATGAAAGCTAAAGCTAAATCCGCGCCAAAAAGGCTTGTTTTACCCGAAGGTACGGATAAACGGATCATCAGAGCGGCAAGAATACTGGTGGATGAACAAATTGCCGCAAGCGTTACCTTGCTTGGAAAAGCGGCTGATATTCAGGAAATCGCAAGAACNGAAGGAGTAGAAATCGACGGTATTGCGATAATTAATCCGGAAGCCGACGGCCGCACGGCAAAATACGCTAACGAATATTTTGAACTGCGGAAAAATAAGGGAATGATGCCCGATCAGGCTAAAATTGATATTATTGATACCCTGCGCTGGGGCGCGATGATGGTGCATATGGGAGACGCCGACGCTATGGTCGCGGGAGCTGATAAAGCAACGACAGACGTACTGCGCGCGGGGCTTTCAATCATCGGCACAAAAGAAGGGCTTAAAACAGCTTCTTCGTGTTTTGTAATGTCGGGGATGGATCCTCAGTTCGGAAAAGAAGGCTCGATGATCTTCTCGGACTGCGCCGTAATACCGGAACCTCTCGCGGAGCAGTTGGCTGACATTACGGTAAGCGCCGCGCTTTCATGCCGTGAATTTCTTAATACCGAACCTGTCGCCGCGCTTTTATCGTTCTCGACAAAAGGATCCGCAAAACATGATGATGTTTCAAAGATACAAAATACGGTCGAGATATTAAAAAACAGAAAGGTCGATTTTACCTTTGACGGAGAAATGCAGGCGGATGCCGCTCTTGTTCCTTCCGTACTTGATAAAAAAGCGCCGGGCAGCCCTATACGGGGAAAGGTAAATGTAATTATTTTCCCGGATTTAAATTCAGGAAACATCGGATATAAACTGGTTCAACGTCTTGGCAAAGTGCAAGCCTACGGACCGTTCCTTCAGGGTTTCGCAAAACCGATAAGCGATCTTTCAAGAGGCGCGTCTGTAGATGATATCGTTACAACATGCGCCGTTACACTATCACGGGCGAAATAAGATTAAAAAAAAAGTTGATAATTATAAATATATAGGTTTATAATTATCCATATTAATAACCATGATCCTTAAGGGGGGACAAAATGGCAACAATAAAGAAAACAGCGACAAAACCTGCTGCTAAAAAACCGGCAGCCAAAAAACCCGCAGCAAAAGCTGCCAAACCAGCTGCAAAAAAAACTGCCGCTAAACCGGCTGTTAAAAAAGCCGCGGCGAAACCTGCCGCAAAAAAACCGGCTGCGAAAGCCGCGGTAAAACCCGCAGCGAAAGCGGCGGCAAAACCGGCTGCGAAAGCGGCGGCAAAGCCCGCAGCAAAAGCGGCGGCAAAACCCGCAGTTAAAAAAGCCGCGGCGAAGCCCGCAGCAAAACCGGCTGCGAAAACCGCAGTAAAAGCGGCAGTAAAACCCGCAGTAAAAAAAGCCGCGGCGCCGGAAGCGGATGTCAAATACCGCAATTTGTTTGACGCATACGAAAAGGGAAAACTTCCTTTTGCGCATGGCTATATTGTATCTTCGTTTTTCAGCGCGAATTCCGCGTATTCAATTTATGAAATCGTGTC
>WQRT01000117.1 GCA_009786625.1 Treponema sp. | reverse complement strand
GGTTTAAAGTGGGCTTTTGATAAAATTCCCTATTTTGAATCATTGGACAAAGAAACAGGATATACTCTGTGGTTTCCTGTTTCTGAATTGTAAAAATGTCCTAAAATATCAAAAATGTATTTTAAAATCAGTTAATATTATTTTAAGCGCCTGTATGGGCAATCTAATTTTAATTATTCAGAGGAATCGTAAATGAGCATGTATGAAGAAGGACTAAAATTACTTGAAGAGAAGTTTGGTAACGGCAAAGACAATGTNATCTCGCTTTCGACTATCGCCCGNGAATCCAACGCTGANGGAACTCCCAGATCTGTTGTGCGTGATGTNGACGCGTATTACGAGAACGGNGTTTTTTATATTACTACATACGGTAAGTCTAATAAAATGCAGCAAGTCGCTAAAAATCCNTCGGTTTCAATCGCGGTCTGCTTCGGATGGTTTACCGCAATCGGAACAGGTGAAAATCTCGGATGGGTATTAGATCCGAAAAATGCCGAGATAAGAAATAAACTCCGCACGGTTTTCGCTGAATGGTACGACACAGCAAATAATGAAAAGGACGAGAATTGCTGTATTCTGGCTGTTTATCTCACAAAGGGAACGTTAAACATAAACCATTGGGAAAAATTATACCACATGGACTTTGTGAACAAGACAATTATGGAGAATAGCGGCGTTTTCTAAACGCATGAGAATAGCTGTCATTTTTCGTTATATTTNATATTGATGTGATGGTGATTTTTCCACCATAAGAGCCAAAAGAAGGCNGCGATGATGCGNAGTAAAAAAATTANCGCAAAGGTGTACCGGAATCCGTTTAAATCTCCGCCNAAATAATGATAAAGCGTAACNCCGGCTACGGGCATAACCGCGTTAGACAGGCAGAGTAAACAGGCGAAAACCGACATATAGAAACTTCTGTATTTTTCGTCAACTACAAGTAATATACATTGAAACAAATTAAGCGTAACGACGCAAAAGGGAATATGCGCGAAAGTATGGAGAATAATAAATAAATGAGGTCCTAAATAAAGCGGAAGACTGATTGATATAATCATGAATAAAGGGCATAGGCTTAAACCTAAAATACCAAAAGTGAACGGCAGCACAACTCCGTAACGTTCGTTTTTACGGCTCCAAAACTTTAATGTAAAAAGTTGAACAGCCGCCGCGCCGAGATTCACAAGTCCAAGCTGGAATTCATTCATTTTCAGATAACTAACCTGCCCGATAAAATACAATGTCCAGTCAAAATGCCATGTCATGTGAAAAAACAGCGCAGTGATTGTAAAAAGAATAAACGGTTTATTATGCAGCAGACTGTTACACGCTTTTTTTATATCTGGCAGCGTAATTTGTTTTGGCGGCTCTGTTTGCGGCGGCGCAGCAGATTGTGCCGCCTGTTGAAATGTATTCCGCCGTGTTAGGCGGAATCTTTTGAAATTTAATAAAGCTAAAATGAATAATAAAACCGAGCTGATAAAAAACGCTTGATGCGCTATAATTTTNCCGCTTATGCCGGTGATGCGGGTTAGAACCGTACCGACCAAAAGCGGAGTTATCATACCGATTATTAAAGTAACCCGNGTTCGCAATGTAAGCACTAGATTGCGTGTGTTTATGGTTACCACGCCAGGAAAAAATGACTGCCACGCGATGTTATATAAAGCGATCGCGCTGCCNGTAAACGCAAGGGACCCAAGGAAAAAATAAATCGAATAATCGGTTGTAAAAGGCGATACCGCGCAGAGAAAAAAACCAAACATGACGGTCAGCATCATTACAATAACGATACGTTTTTTATTATGCAGACTGTCCATCAATAACCCGCCGGGTATTAACACAAGCATTGTAAAAAAGTTGGGAAGAAATTGCACCAAACTTAATTGAAAATCATCCGCTCCCAGACGCACCGCGAATAAATTATAATTGCTGCTCGCTATATTTACAGCGGTCACCGCGAGTAAACCGTCAATAATATAACGGATGGCGGCAGGATTTGTCCTNGCTATTCTTTTCACGTTTTCNGGCAGATGTTTTATCAGGGATGACATTATTAAAAACCTCAAATTAATTATTACTTTTTATATTATAAAAAAATAAACATTTTGACTACTTTATTGCATGAATAGCCGCATACAAAGCCTAACGCCGTATGTGTAAAAATGAAAAAAATAAATTTGCGCTTGAATAAATAATTATTGCATAATACAATTATTTCATGTTAATTATCAGTTATGACGCAATCGGCGATAAACAATTTGACCGCCTTTTGCAGTACCCGGTGTTTAACGCTTTCGCCAAACAATGCGCTGTGTTTCGCGATGTATCGACAATTTTTATAAGCAACACATATCCTGTTCACACATCTGTCGCGACCGGCGTTCTGCCGTGTGAGCATGGTATTACTTCAAATGCCGAAGCATTTCCGTCACCGAATCAGCTTTGGAATTTCGATGAGGCTCTGATACGCGTCAAGACGATATGGCAGCTTGCTTCTAAAAAAGGAATTAAAACGGCGGCTGTTTTATGGCCTGTTACGGGATTTTCCAAATCAATTAATTATAATATCCCGGAAGTCCGCGCGATGCCGGGGAAAAGCCAGCTTTTGACAAGTCTTAAAGCGGGGAGTCCGTTTCTTCAATTTAAAATGTATTTGCGGCACCGCTCGCTGTTGAACGGAATTAAACAACCCAATCTGGATTTTTTTTCAACTGCCTGTATGGTTGACATTCTGCGTGAAAAAAAGCCGGGACTCTCGCTTGTTCACCTAACGGCTTATGACTTTATTTGCCACGATAACGGTCTTGACAGCGCCGCTCTTGATGCCGCTTATGACGCGATGGATAAAAATCTTGCCGCGCTTCTTGCCGCCGCGGACGGTGATGATATTGTTCTTTTTTCAGATCACAGTCAGATCAATATAAATAAAGTGATCGATCCGAATTCCGCGCTAGCCGGAATGGGATTGATCAATCAAACTGATAATGGATATCTTCCGGGAGAAAATAATTGCTTTGCCGAATGCGGCGGCGGATCGGCTTTTTTTCACGCCGGTAAGTTAACTAATGACAAAATAAATGAAATACGTTCAATGTTCAGTTCAAGTGAAGGATTCCGCAGATTTTTGACTAACGATGAATTGCGCGAAACCGGGCGGGAAAACGCGGCTTTTGGTTTTTGCGCTAAGGCAGGTTTTTGTTATGAAATTTTCGGTACGAAAAAAAAAGGTAATCACGGCTATCCTCTTGATATGCCAGATTATAAGGTTTTTTACATGACGCGGGGATGCGGGCAAAAACCGGGCATCAATCACGGGGGAAGTCTGCTTGATATCGCTCCTCTGGTAATCCGTCATCTCGGTTTATGATACAGATAACGCGAATTTCAGCATAAAACATAAAAAAAATTGGCATTTTTATTCAATCTATATTATATTTATAAGTGGATAGTTACGGCTAAAACATAAGGATATATAGTGAACAAACATGATTTTCCCAAGATCCATTTTTATGATCAGGATTTTGTCGATATTTATGATAAAACATGGGCGTGGATTCAGGATTGTTGGATAAGCGGCGGCAATAAAAGCGGAATAGAGGGTAAATTTTTCGCGTACCCGGAATCTCAGACTGTAAGCCAGGCTGATGCCATTTATTCTTCTTTCTTCTTGGTTTATTCCAACCGGATTTTTCAAGCGCATCCGACTTTGGATTTGTTCTACGACCGGCAGGAAGCAAACGGAGCAATCCGCTGCGCTTACGATGTTAACACCGGCACGCCAGTGATGGAAAAAGATAATCCCGAAGGGCTCGGTATTCCCCTGTTCGCGTGGGCTGAACACAATATCTACCACAAGTCCGCTAATAAAAAACGCGTAAAGGACGTGCTTCCAATTTTATGTAAATACTCAACATGGATTGATACGCTTTTTAAAAAACCAAACGGTCTTTATAAAACTCCGCCTGGAGCGACGGGAATGACGAACGCTCCGCGCGGCGATGCTTATTACGCCATGGATTTTAACACCATGATGGCGATTAATATGCTTTATATGTCGGCGTTAGCTGATATTCTAAATGATAAGGAAACGAGTTTTCAGTACAAGAGGCAGTATTTCTCGCTTAAAACAAGAATCAACTCGCTTATGTACAGTACAACCGACGGTTTTTATTACGATATTAATAAAAACGAAAAACAGGTTCCGATAAAAACGATTGCCGGGTACTGGCCTCTGTTAGCTGAAATACCCAACGGTGAAAAAGCCGAGCGCATTATCGAAAAACTGTCGGATCCCAAATTTTTCGGCACGCCTCATCCTTATCCCACGCTTGCCGTAAGCGAGAAAGAATTTGACGAGAACGGGCGCGGTTACCGCGGTTCCGTGTATCCTCATCTTGTGTTCATGGTAATAAAGGGGCTTGAGCGTTATCAGCGGTGGGACCTCGCGAGGGAGTGCGGCATAAGGCACGTTTATTATATGCTCGACTCGATGAGTCCGGACGGAAATCATCACAGGGGAAATTTATGGGAGGCGTACCTGCCTGTAAAGGAAGGACCGGCAAAATGGTCGGGCAGAAATAATTTTCCGCGTCCGCAGTATCTAACCTACGACGCGCTTTCGACCATCTGCCTTACGATCGAGAATATCGTTGGGCTTTCCATCTCGCTTCCACGCAAAACCGTAGATTGGGTTATCCCGAATCTGGAAATTATGGGGGTGGAAAATCTCTCGTTGAAAAATAACATGATTACGATTCTTTCCAACAAGAGCGGCAGGGGATGGGANATTCANATGGAAAGCGAGAAGTTGTATTATTTTACAATTAATATTCTCGGCGTAAAGGAAAAAACNCTGCCCATCCCGTCAGGGAAATGTTCAATACTTATTGATAAACTTTAATTATGAGCGTTACGTTAACCGCAATTATTGAAATAGGCTCGACAGGCATCAGGCTGCATGTGGCGGAAGTAAATACCAACGGAAGCTGGCAGGTTCTTGATCGTGCCGTACGTCCCGCTTCGCTTGGGCGCGATGTTTTTACATCAGGCGTACTTTCAAGGGAATCAATCATGGAGTGCCTCACAGTGCTTCAGAATTACCGCGAGCTTCTTACAGGCTGGGGTATCGCCGATGAAAATATTTACGCTATCGCCACAAGTGCGCTTCGTGTTGCGCGCAACAGGGATGTTTTTGTCGACCGTGTGCGGCAGGAAACCGGATTTAAACTTGTTATAGTCGAAGGCATCGAAGAAAACCGGCTGATGTACCTTGCTGTGCGTTTCGCGCTTAAGCAGGATCTTCCTCTTTTCTGGCGCGCCAACTCAATGATCATCGAGATTGGCGGCGGCTCGACGGAAATCATGCTTCTGCGCCGCGGTCAGATGGTCGCGGCTCACAGTCTTAAACTTGGAACGATAATTATCGATCAAAGATCGCGGCGCAACTTCGGACCGGGCGTAATTTACGAGCGTTATCTGAATGAAAATATNNGAAACACCGTTGAACTTTTAAACATGGAGATGGANCTTAACCATGTCCGCACCGTTGTCGCCGCCGGTACCGACGCGCGTCTTGTNGCCGACAGGGCGGGAAGGGAGTTAAACGAAAACAGCCGCATTATTGAACGCGCGAGCTTTATCAAGTTTGTTGANAAGATGAGGCATTTTTCCATCGAAGACTGCATAAATAATTTTGGAATTTCTTACGCCGANGCTGAAGGTCTTGTACCGGGGCTTTTAGTTTTAAAACTTTTTTTGGAACGGACGGGAGCCGCCAATATCGCGGTTCCCCTTATAACAATTCGCGACGGTTTTCTTGTCGATCTCGCATCCGGCGTTGATTCATCCATTCAAGAAGAATTCTTTTCGCAGATAATCGCTTCCGCGGTAAATCTTGGACGTAAATTTCATTTTGACGAACCTCACAGCCGCCATGTCGCGTCAAACTGCATGACGATTTTTGACGCTCTTGAAAAAGAGCACGGCATGAACCGCCGCCACCGTATAATGCTGGAAACCGCCGCGATTCTGCATGACATCGGAACTTATATAAGACCATCGGGTCATCAAAAGCACGGAATGTATATTGTGGCAAACTCGGAAATTTTCGGACTTCATTATGACGAGCTTAATGTAATCGCGAATGTAATAAATTACCACCGCGGCGATCCGCCCACGCAAAACGATATCGAGTACGTTAAACTACAGCATGAGGAACGCATCCTTGTTTTAAAGATGACATCAATTTTAAGAATCGCGGACTCTCTCGACCGCGGGCATACACAGCAGCTTAAAAAAATTAATGTTGAACGCCGCCATGAGACAATTGTAATTCATGTTAACGGAGCGTATGATCTTTCGCTTGANCTGATGGGTCTTGAAGAAAAAGGCGGAATGTTTCAGGATGTATTCGGTTATAAGGTAGTTTTAAGTTAAAATGAAAACAGGCGAAAATCTTTTCCGTCCNGCNGCGGTNATTTTTGACATGGACGGGCTTATGTTTGATACGGAAAAACCTTTTATACGTTTTTGGGCGGAGCTTGGAANTGAATTCGGTTATAATATTCCGCAGGATATTGTTATGCGAATGGTAGGGTTGAATAACGAAAGCTCCCGCGCGGTAATGTACGAAGAGTACGGAGAAGATTTTCCTTTTGATAAAATGGTTGACAAGCTGCGGCTGCTTTATAAGAAAGAGCGCGAGAAAGGAATCCCCCATAAAAAAGGGCTTTTGACTTTGCTGGACAATTTAACCGCCGCTAAGATCCCGATGGGGGTGGCGACTTCAACAAGAATAGCCACGGCAACCGAGATGCTTCGTATGGCTGGTGTTCTGGACAGATTCACGGCGGTAACAGGCGGCGATGAAATAAAAAAAGGGAAGCCGGACCCTGAGATTTTCCTTCTAGCGGCTCTCAGGCTTGGCGCTCAGCCTTCCGCCTGCGTTGGTTTTGAGGATTCCCCGGCGGGACTTGCCGCTCTTCATGCCGCCGGGATTAAATCGGTTTTTATTAAAGACCTTATCGAGCCGCCGCCTGATATCCTCTCCACGGTCTGGCGCAAGTGCGGTGATCTCGCGCAGGCTGTACAGTTGTTTGATATATAAGAATTTAATGCATTTAAACGGGCTACGAAAAAATCTCGTTATATGTTATAATAAAATATAATGGAAATGAACGATAACACAAAGGAAAACATCCCCTGCCTTAGCCGCGACATCTCATGGGTAGATTTTAACGAGCGCGTTCTGAATGAAGGACTGCGGACAGATCTGCCGCTGCTTGAAAGATTTCGTTTCCTGTCAATTGTTTCCACAAACTTTGATGAATATTTTATGGTAAGAGTCGCCGCGTTAAAACGTATGCTGAATACGGATTCGCTTAAGGTTGATGCCTGCGGTTTGACTGCGGCTCAGCAGTTAAATGTAATATGTGAAAAAGTCCATTCAATTATCGATAAGCAGTATAAATGCCTGCGCGAGGAGATAATCCCCGAATTGGCGAAAAACGGGCTTTGCATTCTCCGTCCCGATTCATGGTCGGTGCCTCAGCTTGATTTTCTTGATTTGTTTTTTTTAGAGCAGATATATCCCATTCTAACGCCTCTCCGCCTTGAAGATGACAAGCCTATACCATTTATCGAAAGCAGAACGTTAAACGCCGCCTTTCTTCTTGAAGCGGAAGCGCAGCCGGGAACGATGTCGCAGTATTCAGGCGGTGTTTCCGGCGGTGATTTTTTACCTTTATCTGCCGGATCATCCGCTGGATTATCCGCCGGATCGGAAGTCAGCCTTTTTCCGGAAGAAGATTTAAGACCAAAAGAGTTAAAAGTAATAATACCTCTTCCTAAAATTCTTGACAGGCTTGTATGGCTCCCCGGCTCCGGCAGCATGACAGCTAACGGAGAAAACGAAGAAAACGGCAGGGAGAAACTTCAGCTTGCGTTATTGGAAGATATAATTATCACATGGGGCGCGTATCTTTTCCCGGGATTCAATGTCAAAGAATGTATGATGTTCAAGATCAACAGGGACGCGGATTTTTCCGTTGATGAACAGCGCGACGAGGATTTTGTCGAGGCAATGGTTGAAGTCCTTGAGGGAAGGGGAAGGTCGGACTGCATCAGAATGGTCTATTCTCCCGGAAGCGAAAAATTAAAAAATGAACTTGCGCGGCGTTTTTTCCTTGAAAGCGATTATCTATATGAGGTTGACGGGCCGATTAACCCCGTAGATTTTTTAGAATTGATAAATGTCGCAAGCCTTGAAGATTTAATCGAAAAACCATGGAAAATACATAAGTCGGCGGATTTTCACGAGGATACGCCTGTTCTAGATCGAATAAGCCAGGGCGATGTTCTTCTGCATTTGCCGTATCAGTCGTTTGATCCCGTTGTCAGATTTTTTCAGGAGGCCGCGGTAGATCCGCAGGTAATCTCAATTAGAACCGCGCTTTACAGAACAGGCGGTGAAATACCGGGAATCGGCATACACGGATCTTTGTCTTACTCGCCTGTGGTAAGAGCGCTTGAACAGGCGGCGCTGAATGGAAAGCACGTAACGGCGGTTGTTGAACTGAAAGCGCGTTTCGACGAAGAGCGTAATATCTCCTGGGCGAACAGGCTGGAAAAAGCGGGCGTAATTGTTGTGTACGGGCTTTCTCATTTAAAAATTCATTCTAAAATCTCGCTTGTAATCCGCCGCGAGAACGATCGCGTAAAACGTTATGTGCATTTATCAACCGGTAATTACAATGACAGAACCGCGAAATATTACAATGATATCTGCCTTTTCACCTGCCGCGAGGACATTGCCTACGATGCCGGTATTATTTTTAATATGCTGACAGGTTATTCATCGGTTCAAACGATGAACAGGCTGACAATCGCGCCGGCGGGGCTTAAACGCCGTTTCCTCGATCTTATCGACAGGGAAGCGAACAGGGCGCGTCATAAATATCCCGCGAAGATCATCGCGAAAATGAACGCGCTTACCGACATCGATATTATTAAAGCTCTGTACAAAGCGTCGGAAGCGGGAGTAAAAATTTCGCTCTGCATCCGCGGCATCTGCACTTTAATCCCCGGTATAAAGGGAGTTTCAGATAACATCCG
>WQRT01000116.1 GCA_009786625.1 Treponema sp. | reverse complement strand
GCCGCTTATGAAACAGAGCTAAACAGATTGACATTAATCGGAAATGATATCCGTGAACATCAATTAATTTTAGATAACATGAATCAGGAAATGATCAGATCTGAAGAACAATTAAATAGATTGCACTCAGATTATACAGTTTTATTATCGGTTATTGCTGTAAATCATCAAGATTATTATTTAAAAGATTTTAACAAAAAATATAATGACCTTGCTGATGAATATAATATTTTTCTTGCGACAGGTACCAGCGCTGTATTTGAAAAAATTATTGAATACGGTTTTTTATGGGGATTAACGCTTGAAAAAGAGACAGCACAAAATCAGCTTGACGCGCTTATAAACGGAGACAGCGGGATCGTCCTCTCTCTTGCTGAGATCGAACAATTAGAGTCATCTCTTGAGCTGCGTATTCGCCTTGCGGCGATAAAACTTTTTTCCGACACATCTGACGGTATTCTTCGTCCGCATAATTCAGATTTTTCCGGAGCTGATTGGTACGCCGAAGTAAGAAATAAAACTTTGGACATTAATGAAAGATCAACGCTGTCCGGCGATAATATTTCCAAACGCCTGATTGAAGATTTTAGTTTAAGTTACAGCGCTTTNNTGGAAAACCGTCTTACTTTTGAANTGAATGCTTTAATAGATTTTCTGAGTGAAGACGCGGATTCCGGCGAGTATCTGCATGAGCTTTCAAAGACCTGTATTGTAAACGCGGAAGACGCCGGATATATATACGATATATTTTTAAATTTAAAAAACAGAATCGCTGTGAATGCCGGACATTATACTGATTCCGCAGAAGAAAATTTTATTATAAGCTGTTTTCTTGACGGAGGCAGTTTTTTTACAGGTTCATGGCAATATCTTAAAGAATATTATGATGAATACAACTATTGCCTTGGATTGCTGGAAATATACAATGAATACGCGCCTCACAGCTCGTTTCTGCAAAATGAGAACTGGCAAATGTCGCGTAACTCGCTTGTTTCATTATTTAGTAAANATGGGATAAATTCCGGTCAAAATTTATTACCTGATGTTCAAATAATATGCAATTCAATATTCGCGATGAAAGGAGATTTTATACAAAATACTGTTAATTTTCTTCAGGAGTTCTCGCGTAGTTTTACAATGATTCCGCAATGGCTGGATAACGAAATAAACAACTGGATAAGCGCGTTTGTCGAATACTCCGCGTCTTACGCGTTAAACGAAGGTTTCAGACCGGTAAAAAATACCACAGATCTTACTCGTGAACAAAATGAGTTAATCAATGAAATGAATTCTTTGTACACATATATAAATACAAATAACAACATTGATAACAATGAAGCGCAAAACATTAATATCGAATTTGACAGAATCATGAATAGATTGGTGTCTCTTGAGTATATTTACAATCTTACATCCATTCTGGAAAAAAACATCCTGGCGGAAAACACGGGAAATAATCTGAAACATTGGCGGCAGTATCTTTTATCGGAATATATTGATGAAGCTGATTCAAGGCTGACCACCGCCTTTTCACAAAGTGAAGGCGTATTAGCTGACACATTTTATAACGCGGTTCATTTTACAAACAGGCTCAACGCTTCATTCAATATTTATTCAAACACGAATTTACCGAATATAACCAGAAACTCCGCTCATTATTTTAATTTATACAATTATGAAAATTATATTATTAATAATCAATATAATACATTGAATATATTATTCAACGAAATTAGAAACGCGGGGGAGGCGTACGAGCTGTCAAAACTTCCCGCGCAGGAAGCAAATGAGCAATTGGCGGAGTATGAGGCAAGACTTAGAAATCATGAGGCTCAACATAATACATTAAGAGAAGCGTATCTGCGGGAAATTGATCGGTTTTTTGAAATCGGAGCTGTTTATGACGCGCAATACAGCCTATTAAACATTGCGCATAACAATATTGATACTGCAAGATTTGAATATGAAAAACAGGATGCGGTTCAAAGATGGGCTGGCACCGCGTATATAAACATGGAATCAATCAATCCGGAAAATTACAGAACGAACCTTGCAAGATCATACACTGTACTGGAAGTATTAACCGATCTTTACAACGGAGAAGAAAGACGTCCTTATGAAAACCCGGAGTATAATGCATTATATGAAGCATACGAACGTAGTTTTTCCATAAAAATAAATACGCTTTCTGTAATAAACACTTTAATGTCAGCCGTTAACGAGGAAATGATTAACAATAACAGGCTTTTTACAAGTTACAATAACGCGCTGCACGCGCTTGGTAATATAAATACAAATTATGATAATTACAATCTTCCTTCTTCACGCTCAGATTGGTCAGTATATAACTTAATTACAGTAAAAGACGGGCGACTGGTTTTTTCAAGAGATAATAATATGACTCTTACAGAAATCAGTGTCCAACAGGCAAATGAACTTAACATTTATTTTAACTCAAGGACAACCCCGGAAAATGAATATCAGAAGATCAGCGGATATGAAGCCGCTTTAAGAGGTTTAAATCAAAGAATGGCGGGATATTTAGACAGTGAAGAAAAATTCCATCAATGGAGTCTTGCCAGAGATTATCTTATTACATCCTTAATTAATGCAAATGATGATTTATTATTTCTAGAATATTTATATTCGGGAGCAGGGCAAATGAAATACGAAGGCACTGTAGCCGATATAACCATTAAACGTAATAATTTTCCCGGGACAAGTACAATTTATAATGCTATAGGCGATGATTATATTTACACTAACGCTCATGATATTTTTAAGCAGGCATGGGACTCATTGGATGAAAGAGAAAAAGAGGACTTGGAATTCTATGTGATTATAACATTATCTGGAGAAAATAATACAGCGGGATTTTCACAGAAATATACTCTGGATGCATACCGTAATGCGTACGATTATGTAAATAGTAAATACAGGGAGGCTGTAAAATATATATCTAACCCGTATATATTTTTTGTGTCATGGACATGGATTGAAATGCGTAATTTAAACAGAACGGCTATATCCTATATTCAGCCTGTAATNGATGAAACTGAAAATAGNTTAAATATGTGGATTGGAAGTTTAAATAAAAATTTTATAAAAGTNCCGAATTATCAATCTGAATATTTATTATCATGCCAAAAACTGGATGCGCTTATTGGAAAAAAAACAGACAACCTTCATGTAAGCTGGAATGATATTAATACGGCTCTGTCATATGCAGATAACATAAGCGATACAGACATCGCCAATATAAGAAGTTATTGGGATATAATGCGGCAAAAATCAACAAGAAATTATTCAAATGTCAATGACGCNCTCATAGCATTATATCAATGGACAAGAGATGAAGAAGCGGCAAATAAAAACGCTCTTGAAAATCNATGGCTCGCGGATATACAGAAAGCGCAGAATAATGAACAGACNTTCCTGACAGCGGCAGAAAGCTACATTGCNGGAACNNCAAATATTAATGTATTAATATCCGCCGCGCAAAACGCATACGGGCAAAACTCCGCTTCCTGGAAAAATCATTACAGTAATATGTACGATAACATGCTAAATAATCTTTCAATGTTTCCTCAGACAAACAATGATTTATATTCAGAATTTGCGTCTCTGGGACANGAGATCGCNGTTGTAACATCACAGATAATGGATATCAAATATAACGCTGAACTGACAGCAAGAGAAACAGAATGGAATCAGATAAAAATTGACNTCGCGGATAAATTCAATGAATGGTACGAAACCGCGGCTCTTATACTGGAAAACGGCAGAGCGGACTGGATCGCAGGCCGTCAAAGGATGGATGATTCTTATAGATCATGGATTGATAATTTTCTAAGTGAATATACACGCGTAAATGACGAATGGAATGACGCGTATCTCGCCGGACTTGAAGACAAAGAAAAATGGCTGGAACAAGCGGCTGACGCGGCAAATCATTCATCGGCACAGTCATTTCTATCGCTTATCGGAACAGAAGGAGAAAGACTGTCGCGGTTTATGGACATAAGAGAGCCTTTCAGCATCCGCGGCACAGCCCCGGAAGCATCGGCTTTGTTAGCTGACATTCTACAATCGTCAGGTATTATTAATATGTCAACCGCGTTTGGTTCCATTAATAACATTGCGGGTACTGTATCTTCTCAGGTTATGCGCGGCATGGGAGGCGTATCAGCTTGGGATTCAGCCTTAATAAAATCGGAAGCGTCATCTCTCGCAAGAGAAGCAAACTCCGTAATAATGCAAAACGAAACAGCCAAACTTGCGCATAACGTCGGCAAAATGGCGGAAGAAGCTGTAAACAGTTTGGCAGAAATGGTAGCTAATGCCAATCAAAATTTCAGAACGAGCATGAACAATCAATTTATTTTTAATGGTCTGTGGAGTGTCAGCGGAAATAATTATACAAAGGAAGTGATTAAAGGATCTACTCTGCTTGATCCTGTCATTACAGAAAAAGTAACGATTGCCGGTTATGACGATTATTACATGGAGCCGGTTGCATTGAGTACAAACCTTAACAGTAATTACATCGCCGGTCTTAACACAATCGCNATAAGAGGCCTGTTGGAAAATGTAGAACTGGAAATAGCTAAAATAGCGGAAANTATTTTTGGAAAAGGCGATAATGAAACAATNGACAGTCAAGGNAAAATTGAGCGCACATTATATCCCGGTTTATTTGGAACTCATATCGGATATTCTCCAGATATAAAACCATCTGACGAAATNAAAGGTACATCCAGAAGTGATATTTTTTATTGTGANGGCTCAGGCGAACTCGGCCGCCTTATGAGCGAGTTTGTCTATTGGTCTGTAATTGCTTCTAAAGGAAACGCGGAACTTGGACTTGCTCCCTGGGACAGGCGGATTTGGGATGATGAAGGAAGCTGGTTTACAGCGCCGTCTCTTCGTTTTGCCGGGCAAATCGCCTGTTCAATTGCAGCCGGATTTTTAACAAGCGGCGCAGGATTTGCGAGCATAGCTATTTCTGCCGGCATCGGTTCCGCAAGTGAATTTGTTTTTGGATCACTTGATGTAGCTTTTGGGTATAAATCAATTGACGAAGCCGCGTTCGACTTCGGTAAAACAGTTGCGATTAATATTACTTCCGGACTGGTCTCAGGATTATTTAATGGTTTAAGTATCACTAGCTCATTAAACTTTAAAGGTCTTACACAATACGCATCATTATTATCCGGCAACACAATTTATGAAGTAACGGCTCGGGCGGCAATGGCAGGTCTTCAGACAGCGGCATCATCAATTGCAACAACAGCGATTAGCGGCATTACTTACGACAGTTCGGAAAACAGATGGGGCTATAACTCGAACGTTTTTGAAACCGGCTGGCAAAATTTACTGTCAAGTTCTCTTGTTTCCATGACAAGCGCGTTTACAACAACGGGATTAAAAGCGATAAACAGCAGTCTCGATATGAGCATGTTAATCGGCTTAAAGTTGGAAAATCAGGAAAACCTTCAAAGTCTGAACAGCCTTATCGGCGCTCTCGCAGGACAGGGAGTCAATTACGCGCTTGGAAACGACTTTACGTTAAACATTCTTAATCTTGGATTAATACCCGGTTCAACAATCAACAGCGGTATTCTTGAATTACATCTTGGAAGAGACGGAGCAAGCATGAATTTCGGCACAGGAGGCGCAAACATCAGCCCCGACAACCTGTTAGCGGCATTAAAAGGCGTAAACGTCTGGAACACAAATCATCGAATCGGAAACTACACCGAAAAACACGACTTTAAATCCCAAATCGCATTACGCGCTCAATACGGTTACGGAGACTCTGTACAAAAGAACCAATTATGGGATATACTCAACGGTGATACTATAATAAATATAATCAATGGTGATAGTTTTAAAGCTAAGACTACAAACATTGATNAACAGAGGATAATTGAATTGACAGGTTATCAATCAGAAATGAGCATCGAAGATCAATTCCGTCTCGCTGCAATTCTGGGACATGAAGCGTACAGAGACGGGTATGGAGTTGGTGAAATTAATGCCTATGGAAATAAAGTAACCAAAGAGATGAATTTAAACGAACTTAGTATCGCGACAATAGCAAAGCTTGGTATGAGCGATCGAATAAATTCTGATCATTATTGGTTTTATCATTTAAATCAAGATTTTGATTTTGAAAATTCCTTATTATTGAATGCGAGGGAAATCGGTGATTATTCGATGTTTAATGATTATCTTAAACTTGCATACAACAACGAAAGGGATTATTTTTGGCAGTCAACAAGTACAGAAGAAGATTATCAAAACATGAATAGGTACGGTAGTATTCCTTTATTTAACGCAATGACAGCAGAAAGAATTAATGAAATAACAGATGGAAGATTAATGGCCGCATTTGAAAAATACCAATTAACCTTGCCGGAATCAAAAAGGGATGATCCGGAAGAGTGGAACACATTTCTTAGCAGTGGCAATATTCAGAGAACTCATGGTTATGATGAGATAAATTTTATATCATTATATAATTATGGTTGTTTATTCTTTTCCACAAAATATGCACTGGAAGCAATTCTACAAGCTCCTGTCAATGCTATACAATTAATGAATTTTGTAAAAAATAATAACACTAATAATAATTACATAACAAAAGATACTTTATTATCAACACAAAATATAGCAAATATTATTACCGATTATACAAATGGTTTATTTACAGCAACTGTAGTAAATATGCCTGGAGTACCGACTGTTGAACAACTATACCAGATGGAACAATCAGAAACAAGGTATTTTGCATTCCTTAAGGTCTCGAATGGAGTCGGTGGGCATCATTTTGTAGCTCTATCAAGTATAGATTTCTTCATTGATGATGAAAGTAATGAAGTAACAATAAGTAATATAAATGTCGCAAATCCATGGAGAAGTGGAAGTCTACCGGTGAGTCAACTGGGAAGACAAAGTTTCTCATATGATGAGATTATACGTTGGGATGCTATTCGTGTAACCCCTACAAATGGCAGCTTATATGTAGCAAATTATTTTGCCGAGCAAGAAAGAAATAGATATAATAATCAAGGAGTGTATTGATGAAATTACAAAGAANACTGTGGATATATCCATTAATAATTTTCCTGTTTTTTTCATGCAATGGGAAAAATCAAACTAATCAAATTNATGAACAAAATATTCCGGCAGAAAATAATCAATCAAATTTGCCAAATACAATTAGCGGCAATGAACCAAATAATATTTCTACGGAGCACACAACGCTGCATATAACGTCTAAAGTTAATAATAATGAAATGTATAATTTTCCAACGATTTTTGCTCAAACTGCACAAACAGATGATAACGATAAACTTATAAATCATTATTGGTTCCTTTCAGACGGCAGAGATCTCGAAGATTCTTCTATTTCACCAATTAATTGGGTTAGTTTTATGACGCCTCGGGTATATTTTAAAAAATTAAATATACCATCTAATTTAATTTTCTATCAGGAACGGCTAAGAAGAGAGTTATTCACTATAATGTATCAAACTGAAGAATCAGATGCGTTATATGTCCCAGATAACTCATTATTTAGCGGGGTATTAGTTCCCGAATTTAGTAATTCATATAATGTATTAAATAAAAGAGATGGCGATATGTCTTTTGGTATGCAAAACAGAAATGGTGAACAAGAAAATCTTGAACATCCTCTGGTAGGAATTTGGGGCCATCTGCCTAGCTTAACTGAATATCGGCTGGTAGATCCCTCAAATTGCATATATTACATGGTAATTGAAAGAGATATTCCATTGTTTGTANTACGAAGAGGCGCATATTTTNTAAAACAAATTAATGAAAATACATANGAAACGGTATCATCATTTCCAGACGGCTGTTTAAGNTTTGAGATAATAAATGATAGGCGTATCTTATTAACACCGCTTTTTNCACTCCCGGAAGATGAGGATGGGTTAATAGGTTTAATGATTATGGACCGAAGTCCCATAAAGATCAATGAAATAAATGAAATGGATGACGAATATTAAATATTAAAAATTTATCGCCTGCCCATGCACAACAAGCGCAAAAAGCGTCTGTTGTGCGTGGGCGCTTTATCCCGGTTGGCGGTATGTTAGCAAAAAATATAATAATTTAGATATCACATATTACATATTGGGTGTATAATGGCAGGGAGAGTGAGGAGACAAAAATGAATCATGTAATACATGTGGATAACAGCGACTTTTTCCGCAAGTTAATGAAGACATTTATGGCGGAAAAGGGGCTGGAACTGGAAAGTTTTGAAAAAGGCGAGGACGCGATAGAAGCGGTCGCCGGCGGCAGAGCGGCTTTTATAATTACCGGTCTTTCGCTTGCAGATATGACAGGCGAGGAACTGTTAAAACGGCTGATGACTTTGCCTCAAAAAACGCCGGTAATTGTAGTTACATCCAGTGATGAAGCTGTTAATAACAAGCGTCTGGAAGCTCTTGGAGCTAAAGCCATTATCCTTAAATCCGATAACTGGAAAGCCGAACTGGAAAAAATTCTTATATAAACAACCACAAGCTTACAGCCATTACCGCCATTCCGGCGACCATGCCGTATATAGACAAATGATGTTCGCCGTACGCTCTCGCGGACGGAAGCAGCTCGTCAAGAGAAATGAATACCATTATTCCGGCTACCACAGCGAACAGGATGCCGTATACCATATCACTCATAAACGGCAGTAAAATTAAATATCCGATAATTGCTCCAACCGGCTCCGATAATCCTGACGCGAATGACAGCCAAAATGCTTTTTTCTTGCTTCCTGACGCGTAGTATACCGGCACAGAAACCGCAATTCCTTCGGGGATATTATGTATCGCGATAGCGACAACAATCGGGACGGCAATGGATGGTTCATACAGCGCCGAAACAAATGTCGCAAGACCTTCCGGGAAATTATGTATACCGACCGCTAAAGCAGTCAAAAGCCCGGTCCGCATCAGTTTAGTTTTTCCGTTTTGCGGTTTCGTTACCGTTCCAACTGATGTTTCACCGTGGATCTCATGCGGGTTTTTATCTTCAGGTATCAATCTATCAATCAATCCGATTAAAAACATACCGCCAAGAAAACTTGCAATCGCTATTAATGTTCC
>WQRT01000115.1 GCA_009786625.1 Treponema sp. | reverse complement strand
GGCGGAGTCGTTGTGTCCGGGGAATGGATTTATTACTCTAACGGAAATCAAGGCGGCTGTCTTTACAAAATACGCACGGACGGAACAGGCAAGCAAAAAATAACCGATGGTGAAGCCAATAGAGTTAATTTATCCGGCGATTGGATATATTATGTAAATGATATTTTTCACAGCAGAATATACAGAGTCCGTACTGACGGAACGGTAAATCAGAAAATAACCGACGATAACGCTTTTGAAGTCAATGTAGCGGGCGACTGGATTTATTATATGAATTATTCTGATAATCAACTTTTATACAAAATACGTATAGACGGAACGGGCAGACAGAGGTTTGAATGATAATATTTTTGCCGCGAACAACACGAACTACACGAACCACGCGAACCACACGACAGAATAAGTAGAAAAGAGTTTTAATAAAAATTATGTTTAATAGATCAATGATAATGGAGAAATTGTCTCACTGGTTTGACAGCGGCAGAGCGCGTTTAATTCAAGGCGTAAATCTCTATATAAATCGAAACAGAGAACAATTTATTGCCGCGTTTGTTTTCTCTGTTATATACGACGGGAAAAAATCTATAAAAATTTTAAAAAAAATGAACATTGATTACAAACCGGCGCTGGCATCAGGAAATAAAGCGCGGTCTGTGCGCATTGATTCGGACTCAACCCCTGTTGAATCAAAAGAGAGACAGGCATTGAAATGTTTTAACAGGGCGCTTGATAATTGGCGCAAGTTTCAGGTAAAAAGAGGCGCAGAATTTTACGGAGGCAAATGGGAAGTTTTAAGGAAATTTGACAAAGCTCTTCTTGACACGGTGTTATGCGATTTAAACTCCGCGTTGAGACTCAATGAACATTTCTGCAACGCTTATGAATTACGCGCTCAAGTATGGGAACAAAAACTTGATTATGAAAAAGCCTGCGAAGACTGGGAAAAAGCTATAGAGCTTTCGCCTTCAGGATGCTGCGTAGTGCCGAGCGCAAACGGACATAAATGGATGTATACTTTCCGGCTTGATATAGCAAAAAAGAAACGTAAAAGGAAAGGAAAGATAAGCGGATTTTTTATTGACAGATTTTTTGAAATGGATCCTGACGGCAAGTGTATTTCGGATGATACGTTTTTTTGAGTTTTTGCCGCGAACCACACGAACCACACGAACAGGAAGAATTTTTATTCTTTTTGTGGCTTTGTGGTTAATAATATCCCTCATCATTTTATATAGATATTATTTATTTTTTAGTATATATTTATTTATAGTGAGGATTAAATGAAAAAAACTTTTTTATTCATATTTTTTCTGTTGGCCGTTACTTTTACGGTTTTTTCTCAGCAGAGCGCTTCTGCTTCGCAGAGATTCGCGCTTGTTATCGGTAATAATAATTATTCCGGTATTCCAAGACTGACCAATCCCGTTAATGACGCGACCGATGTTGCCGCAAGGCTGCGCACTTTGGGGTATCAGGTTGATTTGCAGACAAATGTTACAAATGTGAATATGGCAAGAGCGGTTACGTCTTTTGTTCAGAGGCTTTCTCAGAACAGGGAGAATGAAGGTTTCTTCTGGTTTGCCGGTCACGGCGTCCAGTTGAGCGGAGAAAATTATCTGCTTCCAATTGATGTTAATACCGCGAATGAAGTTGAAGTCCGCCATTCATCATACTCTGTGGGAAGGCTGATTGAATCCCTTGATCAGGTAGCCTGCAATCAGGTAAATATTGTGGTTTTAGACGCGTGCAGGGATAATCCTTTTGTAAACATGGCAGGGAGCTTTCGAAACGTAACAAGGGGTTTAAGCGCGATTCAAAATCTGCCGTCCGACCTGCTCGTAATTTATTCCACAGCCGCCGGAGCCGCCGCCGCAGACGGTCCCGGACAGCGCAACAGTCCGTTCACGCAGGCGTTTTTACAGAACATGGACAGCAGCGACGATATACAGCTAGTCTTCAGAGCAATCGCCCGCGAGACAATGCGTCTAACAAACAACAATCAACGCCCGTACCACGACGGCAGTTTTTTGAATTTGGACTTTTATTCACTCAATCCGCGCGGAGCAAGACCGGCTCCGGCGAATGTGGCACCAACGTCGCAGCCGACACCAACCGTTACGCCAACACCAACCGTTACACCGGTACATCCAGCACCTGCGCCATCATCACCCGCTGTATCGAATGAACTCGTGCGCATACAAGGCGGAACGTTTACAATGGGAAGTCCCGCGAATGAGACAGGACGTACTAATAGTGAAACACAAAGGCAGGTAACGGTAAGTTCATTTATGATGAGCAGATACGAAATAACGCAGAGGGAATATCAGGAAATAATGGGAACAAATCCAAGCCATTTTACAGGGGATTTAAACCACCCTGTGGAAACAGTAAGCTGGTTTGACGCTATAGAGTACTGTAACAGAAGAAGCCAGAGTGAAGGATTAACACCTGCGTATACGATAAGCGGCAGAGGAGATAACAGGACAGTAACATGGAACAGGAACACTAACGGGTATAGGTTACCGACAGAAGCGGAATGGGAATACGCATGCAGGGGAGGGACTACGACAGCGTATAACACAGGAGCGAATATAACGACGAATCAGGCAAATTATAATAACACATTACAAAGAACAACACCCGTAGGGAATTACACGGCAAACAGATACGGTTTACACGACATGCACGGAAATGTATGGGAGTGGTGTTGGGATTTATACGGAGAATACCCTGCTGGAACGCAGAGTGATCCAACGGGCGCATCTTCGGGGTCTCGTCGCGTGTATCGCGGCGGTAGTTGGGACGCTTCAGCCGCGAATGTCCGTTCCGCGATCCGGGGTACCAACGCTCCTTTTGCCCGGAACATCTACATGGGTTTCCGTGTCGTCCGCTCTTAAAAAAGGTAGCAGCTACCATTTTTGATGGCAGATGAAGCGGCGGAAATTGGTAGCTGCTACCGAATAACTCCTTTGTGTGCCTTCTGCGCCTTTGCGGTTAAAAATTCTCTGTGATCTCCGAGTCTCTGTGCCTCCGTGTGGTTCGTGTGGTTCGCGGCTAAAAAATTCTCCGTGTCCTCTGCGAACTCCGAGTCTCTGTGTGAAATTCTTAGAAAAGGCAGCAGCAGCCAGTTTTGTTCGTGATGGTTAGTGTGGTTCGCGGTAAAATTCTCAATGTCCTCTGCGAACTCCGAGTCTCTGTGTGAAATTCTTAGAAAAGGCAGCAGCAGCCAAATTCGTTCGTGTGGTTAGTGTGGTTCGCGGTAAAATTTTTCATATAGACAAACACAATTTCGTCTTTGCGGTTAATAACCCCCGCTATTTTCGTGTTTTTATGATACGAACCTGCGGTTTGGTATTATATTATCACATACATTGCGTTTGCTTTATTTAAATGTTATAATTGTCAAATGAGGTTGCTGTCTTTAAATATTGTATTATCCACAGCAAAACAGTTAAAAAAGGATGGCTGGAAATTTGACTGGGATAAATCATTTGGTGCAATTTCGCAAAAAATAGCGTATTTAGAAAATGATATAATTCAAGGATTGGTTGAATTTGAAGAGGTACCTAGTTCATTATATAACATTATATACCGAATTGAATTAGCTCCGGAAAATATTGGTAAAAATCGAAAAATAGATAATATTGCGGGAACACTTTTTGCTTATGTTGCGAAAGATTCACTTGACGTAGGATTTGAAGGTTTTGTTGTGTTTGACAGTAAAACCATTTTAATTGATCATTATGTGGAAAAATATGGAGCACAAATTCTATTTGGAAATCGTTTATATTTTGATACAAAAGCCAGCAAATTATTGATTAAGAAATATTTGAAAGGACAAAAAAATGAATAACAATTTAATACATGTAAATACAGATCCGGATATATTAAAATATGACAATCGAAAAGCTATAGAGCTTGCCCAAACGCTAGGCAGGCCGTTAACATCAAGAGAATATGAAATGTTTAAAATCAGGAGGAATGTTAATACCAAAAATAACCGAAGGAGAAGTAACCAAAGAAGCAAGAGCAACATATAAAATTAATTATAATGATTTTTCCTAATAAATATTCTTAAAAATGATAATATAATCACGAAAACAAAAAAATAATCAAACAAACTATCTGCGCCTCCGTGAGTGTATTTCTCTTTCTTATCTATTCGCGGCGTACAATAAGTACGAGTTCGTGTGGTTAGTGTGGTTCGCGGCCATAAAATAATATTTTCATTGCGCATAACGCTATTATCAATTATAGTTATGTTATGATAAGAAAAATAATTAAATTTAATAATGATCTGTGCGACGGATGCGGCCTGTGCGTAAAAGCATGCCATGAGGGCGCTATCGCGGTAATTGACGGAAAAGCGAAACTCATCCGCGATGATTACTGCGACGGTCTTGGAAACTGCCTTCCAGTCTGTCCCGCGGGAGCTATCTGTTTTGAGGAGAGAGAAGCCGCCGCGTTTAATGATGAAGCGGTAAAAGCTAACTTTTCGCGGATGAAAAAAGCCGCTGAAGACAGCGAAACTCCTGCCTGCGGATGTCCCGGCGCGATGCCGCGTTCCATAAAAAGCCGCTCTGACGCAGTAGATTCTGATGCAAACGATGTTCCGGCAGAATTGCATCAATGGCCGATTCAAATAAAACTTGTTCCTGTAAACGCGCAATATTTTAACGACGCGGATCTGCTCATCGCTGCGGACTGCGCTGCCTATGCATGCGGTAATTTCCACCGGCAGTACATGAAAGGAAAGATAACGATTATCGGCTGTCCGAAACTGGACAATATTGATTACACCGATAAGCTCGCTGAAATTATCGCGGTCAACAGCATCAGATCAGTAACGGTAGTTAAAATGGAAGTCCCCTGCTGCGCGGGAATTGAGCGTGCAGCGGCTAACGCGGTAAAATCAACAGGTAAAACAATTCCGTTAAATGTCGTTACATTGAAAATTAACTAAAATATTTTTTTCGCGAACCACACTAACCGCACGAACGAAGAGATGAGGCTCCGCGTCTCAGCGGGAATTTTTTTAAAATTTGCACTATAGATATATCATCCGATTTATGTCATACTGAGTCCAAACGCTATTCAGGAGAAGTATGTGTACAAACCGGTTGACGCAAAAGTAAATTTTCCCAAACTTGAGGAAGAAATTTTAAAATTCTGGGAACAAAATAAGATTTTCGAAAAATCCATCTCTCAGCGGGAAGGATCGCCTGAAAAACCTGCGGAGGAATTTGTCTTTTTCGACGGTCCGCCTTTCGCAACAGGGCTGCCGCATTTCGGGCATTTTGTCCCGAGCACGATAAAAGACATTATTCCGCGTTACCAGTGCATGAAAGGAAAAAAAGTCGAAAGACGTTTTGGCTGGGACTGCCACGGGCTTCCTGTCGAAAATCTGATAGAAAAAGAACTTAAATTAAACTCAAAAACCGATATCGAAAAATTCGGAATCGCAAATTTTAACGAAGCCTGCCGCGCTTCCGTTCTGCGTTATGTGAAAGAATGGAGATCGACAATAACGCGCCTCGGACGCTGGGTCGATTTTGATAACGATTATAAAACCATGGAACCTGATTACATGGAAACAATTTGGTGGGTAATGAAGTCGCTGTGGGATAAAGGGCTTTTATATGAAGGCCACTACATTCTGCCGTACTGCCCGCGCTGCGCCACAGTGCTTTCTAATCACGAATTAAATCTTGGCGGATATAAGGACGTGCATGATCCGGCTGTCACAATACAGTTTAAAATTTTTACCGCAAAGGCGCAGAATAAAGAAGAATTAAATATTCCCGATAACTCCTATTTTCTCGCGTGGACGACAACACCGTGGACGCTTCCGTCAAACCTCGCCCTCGTACTAGGTCCCGATATTGATTATGTGTTAGTTGAATCGTTAACTAACCCTCAGCCCCTAACCCCTAACCCCTATTACATTCTTGCGCAATCACGTTTACCCGCGTACTACAAGAATGAATCCGATTACAAGATCGTCTGGCGTAAGAAAGGCTCGCAGCTCGCGGGTATTCAGTACGAGCCTTTGCTTCCCTATTTTAAAGACGCCGAAAACGCGTTCCGTACTTTCCTCGGCGATTATGTGACAACGGAAGACGGCACCGGCATCGTTCATACCGCGCCCGGGTTCGGCGAGGATGACGCGCGCGTTTTAAAGGGAACAGGCATTCCTGTAGTTTGTCCTGTGGACGCTGAATGTAAGTTCACATCCGAGGTAACCGATTTCGCTGGAATCTTCGTAAAAGACGCGGACAAGGCAATCATCGAAAAATTAAAGACCGAAGGAAAATTATTCAAGCGCGATCAGATACTTCACTCCTATCCTCACTGCTGGAGATGCTCAAGCCCTCTTATTTACCGCGCTGTTGGTTCGTGGTTTGTCAGCGTTGAAAAAATAAAACAGGATATGTTAGACGCAAACAATCAAATTTACTGGGTGCCTGAACACATCAAAGAAGGCAGGTTCGGAAAATGGCTTGAAGGAGCGCGTGATTGGGCGATCAGCCGCAGCCGTTTCTGGGGAAATCCTCTCCCCATCTGGAGATGCGAAACATGCGGCAAAACGATCTGCGCCGGCAGCCGCGCCGAGTTAAAGGAACTTTCAGGAATTTACCCGGAAGATCTTCACAAACATTTTATCGACAAAATTACAATTCCATGCGGATGCGGCGGAACAATGACGCGCGTGCCTGAAGTTCTCGACTGCTGGTTTGAATCGGGTGCAATGCCGTACGCGCAGAACCATTACCCCTTTGAAAACAAAGAATTTTTTGAAAAACATTTTCCGTCGGATTTTATCAGCGAAGGGCTTGATCAAACGCGCGGCTGGTTTTACACATTAACAGTTCTCGCGGCCGCTCTTTTTAAAAAACCGGCTTTTAATAATTGCGTTGTCAGCGGGCTTGTTCTTGCATCCGACGGCAAGAAAATGAGTAAAAATCTCAAAAATTACACCGATCCAAACGAAGTGATCAATCTTTTCGGCGCGGACGCAATGCGGCTGTTTCTCATTCATTCCGCCGTTGTTAAAGCGGACGATCTTCGTTACACAGATGATAGTGTGCGCGAAGTGATGAAGAGCATCATTATCCCGCTTTGGAACGCGTACAGTTTCTTTGTCACTTACGCGAACATTGATAATGTTACTACCGAGAGCGCGCCTTGCAATCCCGTGAATCCGCTTGATCAATGGATACTTTCCGAAGCGCAGACTCTTATCGAAAAAACAGGCGGCGCGCTTGAAGCGTACGATCTCAGCCGCGCTGTCGATCCGATTCTGCGTTTTATCGATCTTCTTAACAACTGGTATATCCGCCGTTCCCGCAGGCGTTTCTGGCGCAGCGGTAAAGACAGCGATAAGATTGAAGCATACGGCGCTCTATATGAAGCGTTAAAAACATTGATAACTGTCGCCGCGCCTTTTATGCCGTTCACAACGGACGCAATTTGGCAGAATCTGCGGCGCGAGGGTGATCCTGAATCTGTCCATCTTGCGGATTTTCCCGTTCCCGACGAAAAACGCCGCGATAGATCTCTTGAGTCGCGGATGTCGTCCGTCATGTCCGCGGTTTCTATCGGACGTTCTCTGCGTTCGCAGTACAACATCAAAGCGAGGCAGCCGCTTCGCAAGGCGGAACTTGTTACGCGCAACCAGGACGAGAAAAAATCGTTAATCGAAATGGCGGATATTATCCGCGAAGAGTTAAACGTAAAGGAAATAATTTTTTCAGATAACGAGGAAGACCTTGTTGAGTATGAAGTAAAAGCCAACTTCCGCGTTCTTGGAAAAGAGCTTGGCAAGGACATGAAAGCGGCGGCGGCGCGTATTGAAGCGTTAACCCATGACGAGATTCACAGCGTCATGGAAGGCTCATCTCTTTCCATTGACATCCCGTGCGAAGGCGGCGGAACGAGAGCGATTGAAATTACCGCCGGCAAGCTGGATATCCGCCGCAATGAAAAAGCGTCGCTTCGCATACTTAACGAAGGCACGCTCACAGTCGGTCTTGATACGGAAATAACCCGCGAGCTTTCGATGGAAGGCGATATCCGCGATCTAATCCGCGGCATACAAAACGCACGTAAAGAGATGGGGCTTTCCGTTACAGATCGCATAAAGCTTTTCATCTGCGGCAGTGATTCTTTAAAAGAAGCATGGACGCGTTTCGGCGAAAGCGTTGCGGCGGAAACTCTCGCTGTGAAAACCGAATGGATAAAAGTTGAAGGGCAAATTCCGCTGGAAGCCGGTGATGATACATGGTATGCCAAGATAGAGAAAAGTGTTTAACGGCTAATACGCAGTTAATAATGTAAAATGTTTTATATTGAAAAGATTTTTATAAGGAGCTGTATATGAATGAAAAAATTGTTATGCGAAACTCTGTTGTAAGTAATATTTTTCGCCGCTTGTTACTCGCCGCTATTATTCTCACTCTTCTTGTAAACTGCCAAAGTGCGCCGCAGGTTCCCGATGTTTTTACCGGGAATGTAAGCGCAGTTCCGCTTGAAAGCGGAGCCTCTGTTTATCTTTTCGCTAATGCCGCTGTTGTAAGACCTATCATCAATAATCTGCCGTTTGAAGAGCTGCGCGAAGAAAACGCGAGGAAGATGCTTGAAAAAACCGATTATCTCGCTGCGGCTATGTTTCCCAGGACAAGCGGACGGCGTTTTCAGGCAGTAGGGTGGGGTAAATATCCCAGTTCTCAGGCAGGTTTCGCTTTTTCAATTAACAATTCGTGGCGGCAAGAGAGATCAAACGCCGGCGGCAATTATTGGCATTCAGGCGCGAACAGGCTTTCAATCGCTCTTGAGTCGAGGCGGGCTTTTATTATATCTTCACTTAACAGCGAACCTTGCGATCCAAGAACGGCGCAGGGGATGGAGATTCCCGGTGATCTGAATGAATTCCGCGGCAACGCTCCCCTTTACGGCTGGATGGAGGATCCCTCCTCCGCCATTTTACGCATAATGAATGACGCCGGTTTACCTTTCCGCATACCTGTTCAAAAACTTTATTTCTCGCTTTCACCGGCGGCATCTCAGAAGTATGAAGCGGTATTGAGATTACAGTTTGAAAGTGTGTCCCAAGCCCGCGGATTATCTTCAATCCTCGGCCTTGCCGGAAATTTCATTTCCCCTGATCCCGGATCATTTATTAC
>WQRT01000114.1 GCA_009786625.1 Treponema sp. | reverse complement strand
AAAAGCGCCGGTAATTTATATCGCACATTCAGACGGAACGGTAGAGTCGAGAGGTAAAAAATGAATGAGAAAGCAAGAGAAATCGCGGCACGTGTAAAAGTGCTGAGAGAAATTGTGGAAATTCCCATCGAAACGTTGGCAAAAGAACTGGGTTTTGATCCGGTTGAATATACCGCGTGGGAATCGGGAGAAAAAGATTTTCCTGTGGGCGCGCTTGTAGAGATCGCGGCGCATTTTAAGGTTGATCTGTCGGAATTAATGAGCGGAGCGGCTTCCAAATTAAAAACATACTGCGTTACGCGCTCAGGTGAAGCGCCGGAAGTAAGCCGCCGCCCGATGTACGGCTACTGGAACCTTGCGTACAATTTCCACGGGAAAAGAGCCGAGCCTTTCATGGTAGAAGCGGCCGCGGAAACCGAAAATAAGCCGGTAAGTCTTAACACTCATCCCGGACAGGAATTTAATTATGTGATGGAGGGACGGCTGCTGATTTCAATTAGCGGCCATGATATTGAACTTAATCCAGGCGACTGCGTTTATTACAATTCCAGCGAGCCTCATGGTATGAAAGCTCTTGGAGGAAAATCAGCCCGCTTTTTAGCAATAGTGTTTTAAATATATCTAAAGAGATGTACTTATTACAAACCAGACATCTCAATAACAGGAGTAAGAAAAATGTCTTTATTGGACAGATATTTATCAAGAAATGAATATGAATCCTACGAGGATTTCTATAAAAATTATAACGTTAATATCCCGGAAAATTTTAACTTTGCCTATGATGTAATCGACGTATTAGCGCGTGAGAAAGCGAATGAACGCGCTCTGCAATGGTGCGATGAAAAAGGAGCGGAAGCATCCTTTACATACGCGGAGATGAGGGATTATTCAAACAGAGCGGCCAATGTTTTACAGAGAGCCGGAATCAAAAAAGGCGATCCGGTTATGCTGATTTTAAAACGCCGCTGGGAGTACTGGCCTGTGCTGCTTGCGCTGCACAAACTGGGAGCTATCGCGATTCCTGCGACTCATCTGCTTACAACAAAAGATATTATATACAGATGCAACGCGGCTGATATCAAAGCTATTATCTGCGTGGACGATCAGGATTTAATGCAGCGCATTTACGAAGCCGAGGCTGTTATGGAAAGAAGCAGCGAATCTCCGGGGGTATCTATCCTGCAATACAAGGCCTTTGTCCGCTCGGTTCACACTCCGAAGGATTACGATCCGGCGAAAGCGGCGAGAGAAAACCTGATGGCGAAAACGAAAACGTATCACGAGATTGACCCGTTTACGGGAAGCGTAACAGACGGAGCCGCCGGAATCTTTGGCGCATCGCTCGGAGCGGAGTCCGGGTTTCAGATGCCGGAACCTCTGGCGTCATGGGCGGACTTCGGCCGTTTAATGGATGAGGCATCGCGCGATTTTCAAAAACCGGAAAAAGTAAATGTCAACAGCGACATCATGCTCCTGTACTTTACATCAGGCACGACCGGTATGCCGAAAATGGTGCGCCATGATTACTCGTATCCTCTGGGGCATATCGCGACCGCAAAATACTGGCATCAGGTGGTTCCCGAAGGTTTGCACCTAACGGTCGCCGATACCGGCTGGGCGAAAGCGGCGTGGGGATGCATATACGGACAGTGGTTGTGCGGAGCCGGGATCTTTGTATACGATTACGATCGTTTTGTACCAGCCGCTATGCTGGAAATTATATGCAAATACAAATTGACAAGTTTCTGTGCGCCGCCTACGATCTACCGGTTTTTTATTAAAGAAGATCTAAAAAAATACGATTTTTCCGCGCTCAAACACTGCTCTGTGGCAGGAGAACCACTGAACCCGGAAATCTTCGATCAGTTTTTAAGCGGCACCGGGATTAAATTACGTGAATGTTACGGGCAGACTGAGCTTACGGTATCACTTTGCACATGGCCGTGGCTGGAACCTAAGCCCGGCTCGATGGGAAAACCGGCTCCCGGCTATGATATCGATCTGTTACGCGAAGACGGCACGCCGTGCAATATGGGCGAAGAAGGGCAAATCGTTGTGCGCACTGACAAGCGCAAACCCTGGGGAATGTTCGGCGGCTATTACCGTGACGACACACTGACAAAAAGCGTTTGGCACAGCGGCGTCTACTTCACTGGAGATGTCGCGTGGAAGGACGAAGACGGTTATTACTGGTTTGTAGGCCGCAACGACGATGTGATCAAAAGTTCAGGTTACCGCATCGGTCCGTTTGAAGTGGAAAGCGCTCTCTTGGAACATCCGGCAGTGCTTGAATGTGCCATCACCGGCGTTCCCGATCCTGATCGCGGAACTGTCGTTAAGGCGACAGTCGTACTCGCGAAAGGATTTAAAGCATCGGATGAACTTAAAACGGAATTGCAGGATCACGTAAAAAAGACAACAGCTCCGTACAAGTATCCGCGTATTGTGGAGTTTGTAAACGAACTTCCAAAAACGATAAGCGGGAAAATACGCCGCGTGCAGATCCGCGAAGAAGACAGTTCAAACGCCTGAGCGATTCTTTGAATTGAGAAAAAAATCCTCGCATATTTTAAATACCATGTTATAATTGGTCATTAACAGGAGAAGAATATGGAAAATATTAAAAACCAACTGAAGGAAATAACAGACGAGCATTATATCAATAGTGAATTATTCAGCAAGTATAACGTAAAACGCGGCCTGCGCAACGCGGACGGCACCGGCGTGCTTGTCGGCCTGACCCGTGTCGGCGAAGTACACGGCTACATCGTGGATGAAGGCGAAAAGGTCGCTGTCCCCGGAAAACTCTATTACAGAGGAATCGATGTGGAAGACATCGCGGCATCCGCGGCAAAGCACGATCGTTTTTGCTTTGAAGAAACAGTTTATCTGCTTTTATTCGGCAGACTCCCGGACAAAAAACAACTTGATGAGTTTACCGAGTTAATCGGTAACTCAAGGGCGCTGCCGAAAAATTTCGCAGAGGACGTGATAATGAGAGCGCCTTCGCCTGATATAATGAACAAACTCACGTCATCCATTCTCGCGCTGTACTCGTCCGATGAAAATCCCGAAAACCAGTCGCCTGAAAATGTGGTGCGCCAGAGCATTGAGCTTATTGCGCGCTTTCCGACTATCGTCGCTTACTCATATATGTCAAAAAAACATTACTTTGATCATGAAAGCCTTGTTATCCATCCAAGCGAACCGACAGCATCAAGCGCGGAAACGCTGCTATCGCTTATAAGGCCGGATCAAAAATACACACACTATGAAGCACAGCTTCTGGATCTGGCGCTTGTTCTTCACGCGGAACACGGCGGCGGTAATAACTCCACATTCGCGGTGCATGTTGTTTCTTCGGCTGACACCGATACCTACTCCACTATTGCCGCCGGACTCAGTTCTCTTAAGGGATTCAAGCACGGCGGAGCTAACGCAAAAGTTATCGGTATGATGAATGACATTATGCGCAATGTAAAAAACTGGGAAAGCGAGGATGAAGTCTCGGCGTACTTAACAAAAATTTTACAGGGCGAAGCCTATGACGGCACAGGATTAATTTACGGACAGGGACACGCTGTCTACACAATCACAGACCCGCGCGCGATCCTGCTGCGCGATAGAGCCGAAGCTCTCGCGGACGAAAAAGGGTTGATGAAGGAATATAACCTTTACCGCCTGATTGAGCGGCTTGTTCCAACGGTGTTTAAGAAAGTAAAAGGCTCAAATAAAGATATCTGCACAAATGTCGATTTTTATTCTGGTTTTGTATATAAAATGCTCGGCCTTCCCGCCGAGCTTAACACGCCGATATTCGCCATAAGCAGAATCGCCGGCTGGTGCGCCCACCGTCTGGAAGAAATAACCACAGGCGGCAGAATAATCCGCCCGGCGTATAAATGCGTACAGCCGCGGATTGAGTACATGGATATAGATAAGCGGAAGGAAGGAATATTAACATGGTTAAAGAAAATTTTACATCTGTAAAATTTTAAAAACATATAGTATAATTTCTTTTATGGGACAGTACGACAGTTGGGATTATCTGACGAATTTTATTCTAAAACACCCGGATAATTTCGAAGAAGAACTTGCCGGACCTCCGTACTTCGTAAAGGTTAAACATCATCCGTCCCGTCCCAATCTTGTCATGTTTAGATACAGCCAGTTCGGTTCAGATTTTACAAACCCGATTGTGCGCTGCTGCAGAGGATCAGTGTATGATATCCGTAAAGACGGATATGTAAAACCGTACCTTATGCCATTCTTCAAATTTAACAATTACGGTGAAAGCAGCGCCGACCCGATTGACTGGAACTCTCCGCTCTTTGTGCGCGATAAACTTGACGGCTCGCTTTTAAAACTTTTAAAAGAAGCGGACGGCGGCGATCTTTGGACGACAAATGGAAGTTTTGATCTTGGTGTTGAAGTTCCAGAATTTATCAACACAGAGAATGACGAGAACCTCCAGCCGCCTTACACATTCGCGTCATTGCGCAATTATGCACTGCGCGGACACGAGGAGGAGATCAAGCGCCTTCCCGCGTTATGGGTTTTTATGTTTGAGCTTACATCCCCTTACAACAGGATCATCGTTCCGTACCGGGAAACAAAATTATACCTGCTCGGCTGCCGGGACCCGGAAGGAAATGAACACACGCCTGAATGGGCATCGGAAAACTTCGGCCTGACATTCGCGACCCCGGAGGTTTTCGCCCTTAAGAACATCGACGCTGTTTTATTTTACTGCGAAACAGTCGATACCGACGAAAAAGAAGGCGTCGTCATACAGGATATAAATTTTAACCGTGTAAAAATTAAAACAGATCATTACCGCAGCCTCTTCTATCTGAAAGGCGAAGATAATTTTTCCGACTCGCGGATATTTGAAGCAATTAAACAGGGAAGCATCGATGACGCAATCGTCGCATGGCCGGAAATCCAACCGAGAACTGATTATATAACACGCGAATGGATCGGCTTCACAAGCGCAGTAACCGCTCTTTGTAAAAAGGGAATAAGTTTTTATAACGAGTGCCTCAAAGAATGTTCCGATCAAAAAGAAGCTAAAAAACGTTTTGCGTTACACGTCATGGAAAAGCAAAAAACATTTTCGACATTCCTGTTCGAGGCGGTCAAGGAAAACGCCGATCTGGAAACATTATTTAATAAAATTGATTATAAAGAATTGAAAAGTTCATGGCTGCCCGCGGCGGAATTAATCGATAACTGGTAACCGCCGTCATTTGCATAATTCATCGGCGCGTTTCATAAACTCATTGGAAAGACGCTTTTCCCATCTAATCGAAAAACTGACAGGCAGATGCGTTTCCTTATACTCTTTTAACAAANCCTGAATCCCGCGGATATTGGGATTTNTAGTAGCGTTCGCGACATTGCCGTTTACCTTNGCGATCATCGCCTGAGAATCNGTTGTAAGTATATAATTATCCGGGCGCTGCTTTGCCCATTGCATCGCGCGGTAGATTCCCTCGGANTCGGTGTCGTCATTNTTTGTTGACGCGCTTAATCCGAATACACCCGATTCTTCATAAAAGATCCCGCCGTCTCTTACCGCGACAAACGCCCATTTTTCTTTTCCGCCGTCTGTGTAAATATAAGCATATTTCTTACTTGCCATTTTCGTAAATCAGGTTTTAATAACCCGCGCTTTATTCCATCAGATCCACAAATTTAATTACGTTTGTACTAGTATCAAGAACAGTCAGGTAACTATGTTCCGGCGAATCACAAAAAACAAAAGTCTGTTCAGAATTTTTAACAATTTTCGGCTGGTGGTTTTCGGTATGACCGGCCACTTGATTATAACCTTCTACACAGTTTTTCATAAGGGCATCGGGGCGGATCCAGAGCGGGCCTTCATTGGCGTTGTTCCCGAATCCGTCCGGTCCGACCCATCTGAAATAATTCGGCCTTTCCTTGAACAGTTGATTTATTGCATTTACATCTTTAATGCCGCTGCTTTGCATCCACTTTGCGGAAACTCCCGCGTGGGAAAAAATCCAGTTGTCGTAAATATAAATTACATTATAAAGGTTTTTATATTTTTCATAAAATTCCCTTATATCAACAGCAAAATCAAATTGAAACCCGCTGCATCTTTCGTCAAAATAATAACTGATGGCGTGGTTCGACCAGCAAAGATCAATTTTCTGCGGATCTTTATTTTTAAATTTAATTATATCTCTGGCGTTATCTATCTGATGAGGCCATTTATTATCCCATGAGTCAAACTCATCACCTAGAAAGATAATTTTATCAAAATCATCTCTCTGATCGATTATCTTTTTCCAGAAGATCGTTTGGTGAATGTCACAAACAACTGCAATTTTCAGAAATCACCCTGCACATAAGATGAGCAAAAATCCAGGGATTTTTATTCATCGGCCTCCTGAACCTTGAACTCTGCGCGCGCCTTGATGACTTCGTCAGCGATGCGTCCGGAGATTGGCGCATAATGACTAAAGTCCACATTAAACGAGCCGGTTCCCGATGTGATAGAACGTAAATCAATCGAATAACGCAGAAGTTCCGACATGGGAACCTCCGCGCGCACTTCAGCGATGCCGCCAGCGGAATCCTGCCCGAGGATCTTACCGCGTTTACCGGAAAGATCGCTCATAACATCACCAAGATATTTTTCTTCGATAAAGACCGTCAGATTCATAATTGGTTCAAGAATTGTGGGGTTCGCCTGTTTCATCGCTTCGCGGAAAGCGTTACGCGCGGCGAGCTTAAATGAAAGCTCGTTGGAATCTACAGGATGGTACTTGCCGTCAACAAGTTTTACTTCGACATCGACTACGGGATAGCTTGCCATCGTACCGAACACCATTCCTTCCACAAGACCTTTCTCAACGCCGGGGATGTAGTTCTTCGGGATAGCCCCGCCAAAGATTGCGTTAACAAACTGATATCCTTCGCCGCGTCCGAGAGGAGCGATTTCGATTACAACTTTACCGTACTGGCCGTGGCCGCCGGTTTGTTTTTTATGCGTGTACTCCGCTCCCGATTTTTTCTGGATTGTTTCACGGTACGCGATTCTTGGAATACGCGTCTCGACTTCGATTTTTTGATTGCTCTTTATTTTATCAAGAATAATATTGATTTGAAGCTCGCCCATTCCTGAAATGACAGGCTCTTTTGTTTCGCCGTTGTAATGGAAACGGAATGTTTTATCTTCTTCAGCCGCGCGGACAAGGAACTCGCCGAGTTTATCTTCGTCTTTTTTGGCGAGCGCGTTTACCGCCACTGAATGGACAGGCTCAGGCAAACGAAGGGGCGAAAAGCATGCGCCGTCGGAGGAAGCAAGCGTATCATTGGTTTTTAAGGAGACGGCTTTTGTTATAATGCCGATATCACCCGCGGACAATTCCCTTACTTCTTCAAGTTTCTTACCCTGACAAGTGTAAAGTTTCCCGATTCTTTCTTTTTTATTATCTGAAATATTAATGGCTTCGGAATCGGCAGAGAGCTTTCCTGTTATAACTTTTATCCAAGAAAGTTTCCCGGAAAATTGATCGTAATTTGTGCGGATAACAAGCGATGACATCGGTTTGTCAGGATCGATTGCGACAGGCGTTTCCTTTCCTTCGCCGTCAACAGTCGTGTCTTTCGCTGTAAGCGGATTGGGCGCGGCGTCTATAATAAAATCGATTAACGGAACAAGACCCGCGTTATTAATCGGGGCTCCGGCAAACGCCGGAACATATTTATTTCCAGCGAGCGCCATTATAAGGCCGGACTTCATTTCCTCTATGGAAAGAGAACCGTTCTCGATATATTTTTCCATCAGGCTGTCATCGCCTTCCGCGGCCGCTTCTATCAACTTTTCGCGCGCGGCGGCTACGGCATCCTTGAACTCGGCGGGAACCTCTTCTTCTTTTTCGATTGCGTCGCCCTGCTTCATATATGCTTTTTCGTGAAGCACATCAATGACACCTTTAAAACCGCCGCCGGCTCCCATGGGGATTGTTATCGGTACAGGCTCAATCTTAAACTTTTCTTTTATATCAGCAAGCGTCCTATTAAAATCCGCCTGATCATTATCCAGCTTGGTAATGAAAACGCCGCGGGGCTTCCCGCCGGCATCGAGATTCCGCCATAATTTGACAGTCTCGATCTGAACGCCGGATTTGCCGTCTACAACAAGAAGGGCAAACTCGGCCGCGCGGAAACTGAGAATAACCGCTCCTGTGAAGTCGGAAGAGCCGGGAGTATCAAAAAGATTTATTTTAACCCCGTTTTTCTCGACATGCCCCATCGCGGCGTATATTGATATTTTTCGCTCGATTTCTTCCGGGCTGTAATCGCTGGTAGTCTTGCCGGACTCCAGGGTCTCCGCTCTTTGAATGGCACCCCCCGCAAACAGTAAACGCTCAAATAGGGTTGTTTTTCCGGTCTGTCCATGACCGGCAATGGCGATATTTCTAATTTTATCTGTGGGGTGGCTCACAAATGACTCCTTAGGAATAGTTTCAACTTATCAATACCATTTTACGCGGGTAATGTCAAGGCGGGGAAAGGCCGGAGAAAAATTTCACACAATGTCCCGGAGGCGCGGAAGATACCGAAAACTACTCGCCGATTATCTTGACCAGCAGCCTTTTGCGCCTCTGTCCGTCAAACTCGCCGTAAAAAATCTGCTCCCAGGGACCAAAGTGCAGTTTACCGCCTGTAACAGCGATAACAACTTCCCTCCCCATTATCTGCCGCTTTAAATGAGCGTCCGCGTTTTCCTCGCCCGTATTATGATGATAAAAAGAGACCGGCTCGTGGGGAGCCAGTTTTTCAAGCCATACATCAAAATCGTGATGAAGCCCGGATTCATTATCATTAATAAAAACGCTTGCGGTAATATGCATCGCGTTGACAAGGCACAGCCCTTCCTGAATTCCGGATTCATTTAAAATTGATTCGACATCGCCTGTTATGTTAATAAATTCCCGCGGCTTTTTTGTATTCACCCACAGTTCCCTGGTAATTGACTTCATGAAATATTATTGCATGAAACAGCCATTTAAGATATACTCAAGAATGATACGCTTTACAGCGTGTTTAGCCGGCATGGCGGAATGGCAGACGCAGTAGACTCAAAATCTACCGCACGCGAGTGTGTTTGGGTTCAAGTCCCAATGCCGGTAAATGCTAACTCTTTAC
>WQRT01000113.1 GCA_009786625.1 Treponema sp. | reverse complement strand
CATTGCCGGCAGTTGGAAGCAAAGCGACTTGCCCGCTCCTGTCGGAAGAATCACTATCTGCTTTCCGCAGGCTCCTCTGTCTATTTCCGTTTGTTCTTCGGGCGGCCGCTCTTCATTCCGCGGGCTGTCATTCCATTTAACCGGGATTCCAACTTCACGCGCCGCTTCCAGAATGTTTGATATGACGAGCCGCTGGTACGGAAACAGGTACGACAGCCCGAACAGATTTTTCACTGCTTCATCCAATGGGTCAAGGATTTCATTTAACTGCAAGTAATCATCCATAAATACCTCCAACAATATAATGGTGCGCGGATGTCATCTTGCTTGCGAATAATTTAAAATTTTTATATTTTCCTATACAGCTTATGAGGATAATACTTTTGCGGAAAGCGCGGGCGGGTAAATATGTGTATAAGAATGAAAGTAACCGGGGATTCTATCCTTCTTCAAGACCCAGATCGTCGCCGTGGCCGGAATTTGAATCGTCTTTTATCTGGACTTCTGCGGGAGCTTTTTCAGCTTTTTTCTTTTTCTCTTTGACCTTGATCGCTCTAGGCCGGTGATAACTTCTGGCTAAATAAAAAACAACATGATAAAAAACCAGCAGAGCCAGCGTGATCGCGAGCACCTGCCATGATGTGATTACATTTAATAATATCTGTAACATACCCATAGGATTCTCTTTTATTATCGGCTTAAATTTGTATCTATTTTATCATACGGCGCAGTATGTTTGGCAATAGGAGCCGGAGATACCTTTTCATTTCNACGCNGGATTGGTACAATNAAATTATGAATCCCGTGTTAGAAACATTAAAATCAAGAGGTTTTCTTCANCAATGCACCGATGCCGGCAGTCTGTCAAAATTGATGGATGAATCTCCCGTTACTTTTTATATAGGGACNGATCCCACGGGCAAGAGCCTTCATATCGGACACATGGTTCCCTATTTCGCTTTCCGCCATTTGCGCAGCGCAGGGCACATCGGGATCGGTTTGCTTGGAACAGGTACGGCGCGTATAGGCGATCCGTCAGGAAAGAGCGAGGTACGCAAGATGCTGAGTTACGAGCAGCTTGATAAAAATACCGAATCCATCCGCGCCCAGCTTGACCGTTTTACCGGGTTTGACGGCAAGACCGCGTTTACCGCCAATAATAAAGACTGGCTCGGCAATTTAAATTATATCGATTTTTTACGCGATATCGGCAAGCATTTTTCCGTTAACAGAATGCTCAGTTTTGAGGCTTACAAAATGCGCATGGAAACCGGGCTTTCTTTTATCGAGTTTAATTATCAGCTTTTACAGAGTTATGATTTTCTGGAGCTTTACCGCCGTTTCGGCTGCCGTTTGCAAATCGGCGGCGACGATCAATGGGGTAATATTGTAGCCGGTGTTGAATTGATCCGCCGTGTCGAAGGCGTTGAGGTATTCGGTTTGACGTTTCCTCTTGTTACCACTACGGACGGCAAGAAAATGGGCAAGACAGAAAAAGGCGCTCTTTTCCTCGATCCATCAATAACAAGCCCGTACGATTTTTTTCAGTACTGGCGCAATATTCATGATCAGGACATTTTACGATTCCTTTTAATTTTTACATTTCTGCCGGAAGATGAGTGCCGGATGTTATGCGGGCAGGGAAAAAATCCTAACGAAGCCAAAGAACGCCTCGCCTGGGAAATAACCGCTTTGATTCACGGAAAGGATGAAGCCGATAAAGCCCTGTCAGGCGCGAAAGCCGCGTTCGGCGCGGGCGGCGATAAATCCGCAATGCCTCGCGCCGAGATTGAACGCTCAAAGTTTGAAGGCGGTTATAACATTGTGGATCTTTTCTTTGATACAAAATTGACCTCCACCAAAAGCGAAGGCCGCCGCCTTGTTGAGCAGAGCGGCGCGTTTGTCTCTGACGCCGGCGGCTCCCTTTACGCGGTTGCCGATACCGCNGCGGCTATCGGTATGGAACGGGTTAATCAAAACGGCGAGATTATCCTCCGCGCAGGGAAAAAGCGTTATTTGCTTGTGTGTTTGAAATAAACTTACGACACTTTTTCTTTAAAAAAGTTGCAAAAAATTGCTTTTTATTATTGACATTTTCAATTAAACTGTAAATAATTTAATCAAATTTATTTACGAGGTACATTATGCTGCGTTTTGAAGATTATATTTCGAACATTCCGGACATCCGGCATCAGAATTTCGCACAAATGGTAGAATCTAACGCGAAAGAATTTGCTGATATAGACGCCATTTTATTCAGAACTGCCAAACACAGAGAGTTTAGCAGAATCACTTTTTTACAATATTCCGATGAGTGCCGGAGGGTAGCAAGCGGCCTGCTCGCCGCCGGGCTTGTTAAAGGCGATTGCGTCGCGTTATGGGCTGAGAACAGGCCTGAATGGATGATCGTCTGGATGGGCGCCGTGATAGCGGGCATTTGCATCGTACCGATCGATTTTTTAATCACAGAACAGGAATGTCTTAATATTTTAAAAATCACAAGATCTAAAGCCTTCTTTTATTCCGGCAGAAAAAAAGATTTTGCTTCTTCACTTTCTTCTAACGGCGTATCGCTGAACGTATCAATCTGCATAAGCCCAGTAAAAGATGATGATATCGCGCAGAATCCCGCATTCGCGAATTTCGGCAAAGACGCGGACCGCGGTTTAATTCCTCCCAGCGGCAGCATTTCACCTAACGATCCGGCTTCCATTGTTTTTACATCCGGGACAACAGGTTTCGCAAAAGGTGTAACGCTTTCGCATAAAAATATCATCGCCAACGCCAGCGCGGCCATCAGGATTCTGGAGCCGACTGCCAAAGATGTTTTTGTAGATGTCCTTCCGCTTCACCACACATATCCTACTACCTGCACATTTATAGCTCCTCTTGCCTGCGGTATTCCTGTTGTGATTGTGGAAAAAATTGTCGGCAAGGTTGTAATTGAAGATGTAAAAGATGCAAAAGTTACATTCCTTATCGCGGTGCCTCTGCTTTTTGANAAGGTTATGACGGCAATCGATTCAGGTTATAAAAAACTCCCCGGTATTTTACGCGGGCCGNTGAATGTGCTTAGAAAAATCGCGCTGAAGAAAGCGAAGAAAGGCAATTTCAAATGGGGGCAGAAGGTCTTTAGATTTATCAGGAAGAAAGCCGGGCTTCAGTCAATCAGGATGATGGTAGCGGGAGGCGGCGCGTTAAGCCCGCAGACAGCGGACTTTTTTGATTCATTCGGATTTAATATCGTCCACGGTTACGGCATGAGCGAGAACGCTCCTCTTATCACCGTAAATACGCCGAGGATTAAACGCAATGAATCGGTCGGGCTTCCTGTCAGTTATACCGATGTAAAAATCATCGATCCTACGCCGGAAGGAATCGGTGAAATCGCCTGTAAATCTCCGTCTGTAATGCTCGGTTATTTTGAAAACGAAGCCGCGACAAAAGAAGTAATTACAGAAGACGGCTATCTTTTAACAGGCGATCTTGGCTACCGTGACGAACTGGGATTTGTCTACATCAAGGGACGCAAGAAAAATCTAATCGTCGGTTCCGGCGGCAAGAATGTTTACCCGGAAGAAGTCGAGGCGAATTTCTTCGGCTCACGTAGTATCTCGGAGATACTTGTTGTCGGCAAGAAAACCTCAAGCGGCGAAATTATTTACGGCGTAGCGGTTCCCAATTATGAGAATATAAAAGCCGATCATCCCGGCAAAGAAAATGACGAAGGTTTTGTCTTTAATCTGATCAAAAAGGAAATTGAGGAAGTAAACCGCTCGCTGCCTGTGTACAAAAAGATCGGGGATTTCTGCATTCGTAAAGAGCAGTTCGAAAAGAACGCCCAGCAGAAGATACGCCGGTTTATGTACACGGAAATGTACGCGGAATAAAAGCTCTTTAGATTTCGTCTCTGTTTACAACAACCCGGCTGATCAATCCGTATTTAACGGCTTCGGCTGCGTTCATCCAGTAGTCGCGGTCTGTATCTTTTTCTACCTGCGCCGCGGGATTGCCGGTCTCGTCTGCGATTAGCCGGTTGATCTTTTCGCGCAGTTTTTCAAGTTCATTCGCGTGTATCTCAATGTCCGTCGCGACGCCCCTGATTCCAGAAAGCGGCTGGTGGATAAGGTAATGGCTGTTTGGCAGCCCGATCCGCCTGTCTTTTGGGGAGGCAAGCTGAATAATCGCGGCGGCGCTGGCGACAAGACCCATACCGATTGTCCACACAGGCGGTTTTACGAAACGAATCATGTCAAATATCGCATAACCCGCGTCCGCGTCGCCGCCGGGAGAATCTATAAAAATGCGGATTGGTTCTCCGCCCATGTCTTCCAAAAGAAGCAGTTGGCGGATTGTTTTTTCCGCCAGTTCCTTGTTTATTTCGCCGGAAATTAAAATTGTCCGTGTTTTTAACATTCTTCCGGCAAGCGGATCAAAAACCGATGCCTTGTCCTTTTCGTTCGATTCTTCGTTATCATCATCTGAGAGATTCATTAATCGGCCTCCGTTATTACAATATTACTAATTTTTACGATTGATGGCAACCGAGGTTTTTACTCATAATCTTCATGCGGAATGAAAGATTTTTTTACAGGAATCTTTACTCCGTACGCTTCGTAAACCCGCGGCACTCTTTTGCTTATATTGCATGTTATCTCGTAGGGAATCGTCTGGACTGCTGCGGCCAGTTCCGCGGCGCTCTTCGCGAAACCCCCGAAAATTACCGCGTCCCTCCAGCGGCGGACAGTTGGTTCAGGTCCAAGATCGACGCAGCATTGATCCATGGTTATAGTGCCGACTATCGGGTAAGTCCTTCCGCTTATTTGCGCCTGCCATTTGCCGCTTGCGATTCTTGGGAAGCCGTCATCGTAGCCCGCGGACAGCACTGCAATATACGTGTCCTGCGGCGCTGTCCATGTTCTGCCGTATGAAACTGATTCGCCTTTTTTAATTTTTTTAATCAACGATACTGTTGTTCTAAGTTCCATAACAGGTTCCGTCTTTATGGGAGAAAGACATGAGAGTTTTTGGGCGTGTTCAGGCGGCGCGTCGGTTTCCTCGGCGGTTTTATAACCGTAAAGCAATATACCCGGCCTTACCATATCCAGCCATGATTCGGGATGCAGGATTACCGCGCCTGAGTTGGCGGCGTGAACGATTCCGGGATCAATACCGTCGCCGCTTATTTGGGAAACTGCTTCTTTAAAAAGATCGAGCTGCATCTGCGTGTACGCAATGTCGCCGCTGTCCGCCGAATCCGAGACTGCGAAATGCGTGGCGGTTCCCGCCAGTTCCAGCCCCGGGCATGAAACGATATAGCGCGCGAGCGTAAGAGCGTCTTCGGCGGCGCATCCCAGACGCCCCATGCCGGTGTCGATTTTTAGGTGGACAGGCATTTTTATTCTTTTTTCTTCCGCGTGTTTATTCAAAGTGGCGGCGAATTTATCATCAGAGATAAAAGGGATTAGATCCGCTTTAATAATTTTTGGTATCTCCGTTGGATGGGGCTGTGAGAACAGGAGAATGGGCGCGTTAATCCCGTTTTTTCTAAGTTCAATCCCTTCTGATACCGTGGCTGTCCCGACGCAGAAAGCTCCGGCTTCAAGAGAGGTCAACGCTATCTGAACCGCGCCGTGACCGTACGCGTCTGCCTTTACAGGCACGCAAATCCGGCACTGCCCGATACGGTCTTTTACGGCGTGAAAATTGCGTAAGAAATGGTCAATATGTATTACTGCCCTTGTTCTCATTTTTATATCATAACAAATAGCGGAAATTATATATAGTTGATTTTTTACCTATATTAAGCTATATTAATGATGTGTATGTGTGTTCAAAAACCTGAAAAAACCATTTTTTTTCTCGTTTTTATCGTATTTCTTAGCGGCTGCGGGCCGATGGATACGCTGCTGCCTTCCGCCGGCACATACAAAGTCAACCTGCAGATTAATGGCGCCTCGTTAAACGAATGTTCCTTTATAAATTCCGGCGATACGATCCGTCCGTTCTTTGAAGAATCCGTTTCGAATGATCCCGATATTTCCGAACTGGTGATGTTTTTAAGAAATTCCAGAAATATTATCGTTGGATGGAGGGTAATTTACAGGCTGACTTTGAATACGGAAGAGATCCCGGAAGACACAGAAGCTGATCCCGCGGATATTTCCGATGAAGATGAAGATGATACCGTCCTTGCCGATAATGACGGCGGCGAAGATGATATTTTACCTGTCAGCGAAATGGCCGCGGAAGAGCAATTGCCGGTTAATTACAGAAACGGCGATGAATTAATAATTCTCGTTCATAATTTTCATGATTTGCCGGTTTTCCCCATACCGGGTGATCTGCCGATTGGCAGGTATACCCTCGTTTCCCAGGTGATGAGCGGAAGGGATATTTTACAGAGAACGGAAAGAACTTTTTTTTATCTGCCTAATACCGATTTTTTNTTTAAAGGCATAAACATTCATCTTCCGGGCATTTCNGATAACAATTTAATTATTCCCAGNGGAACTGTTGTAATGCTGGAAGCGGATGTTGATTTTAATAAAAATTATGATCCGTACATCGTATGGTATAACGGCAAAAGAAAAATTGCCGAAGGAAGTTTTTCCGACGGCGCAAGGCGCATTTTCTGGACAGCGCCGGATGAAAGCGGATTCTATTCCCTTAGCGCCGAAATTTTTCCTGTAGGCAATATGCAGGATCTTACGGGATATCAAAAAGAAATCTCCATTTTGGTTTCGTCAAAAACTGTCGATTTTAATCTTGTTCCTGAAGAGTCTAACCATCTTGTTCAATGGTATATTTTTGAAAGCAACCTGAACGATTACCGGGTTTCCGCCGCACAGGCAGGAACACATTCTGATAATGCTCCTGTATGGATGCATTCAAACGGCACTTACGGCATTGTTACCGGTATAGATAACACGATTATATTTCCAGAAATATCATTTTCAGATAACAGGACAGGCAGTTGGCAGATATTGTTCCGTTTTATGCCTTTCCATGAAGGTATAATTTTTTCGGTGTTGTTTGACAACGCGCGTTTGAATTTATCAATTATGGGCGCGAACCTTGTTCTTTCGCTTGTCTCCGGTTCAAACACAGTCACGCAAAGCATCGGTCTTCCTGTAATCCAAACCGACGAAGAAGGAAATCAGCTTGACGAATATATCTGGATGAGCGAGAACACATTTTTCTCGGCGGCATTGGATTTTTCTGTTACGCCTGAATCCTTAACCGCGAGAGTCATCTCCGGTAATCTCGGCGCTGTTGATGCAGATTCAATTACAATGGAAACGGAAATTGTTAGCGGATTTTATATTACATTGGGCGCAGGTGTTAAAGACAGCGAATTATCAGATAACGCCGCGGATGCTAAACCGGTTATAGCGGATCCATTTTCCAATAACCTGCATACGCCTGTTCCGGAGCATATCGTCCTTTGGGATGAACTGGCTGTATTTGATTCATCGGCCGCGGATTTTTCGGCATATATTTATAGTCCCGCCGCTAATGAAGAAGATTCGNCTGATTCCGGGAAAGGATTGTGAGTTTAACGGCTGATAATCCGGGGGATGATATATTTTCCTGTTTTCAAAATCTTTTTAAAATTAAAACGGTTTCATTTTTTTTTGTATCGGTGTATTTATTTTCCTGCGTAGGGCAGGGNGGCAATCTTTATTATCCTGTTCCCGATTCCAGTCAGGTTGAGACCGAAAGAAATATGGGAGTTGAAAATATTGTTGACACAAGAGACGGACATTCGGTTGACTCTCTGCCTGAATGGCTCACGGCTTTTTTAACAGGAGGAACCGGCGCAGTTGAACAGCTTGCGGAGTATCAGGATAAATATGTATTCATCGGAATAAACGAAAATAATAATCTTGCGGCTTTAAACAGATGGGGTGAAAATTTTACCGCCATGTATGATTTCCCGGTGCTTGCCGCGGCGAGAATCGAAAGAAGAATGTTTTTATCAGCCTCGTTATATCCCGATGATGAATACGGCGCTTTTTTTGAGGTAATGATTAAAAACGCATTCAGCGCCGAATACGAGGGAACTGTAAAAGAAGATGTCTTTTGGGTAAAGTTGATTGAAGGTGAGGATAACCGGGAGATTTACAGATGTTTCATTCTGTTGATAATAGATAAAAGTGTTATGCAGGTAATTATAAGGAATTTGATGGCTCAATCTTATACAGCCGTAACAATTACCGCCGCTCAGATCGCCGCTGTTACTCGCTTACGGCAATTTTTTTTTAACGGTTTTTAATTATGTGCGCTCAATATAATTACAATGACGAATCGTGCATCGCCGCTTTTGCTACCGTTATGGGAAACAGCGCTCTTACATTGATTCGCTGTTCCGGAAAAGATTCCATCACATTAATTTCTTCAATCTTTGAACCTGAAAAAATAAAAGACGCTCCCGGTAATACTGTCATCCACGGCTGGATTGTCGGCGATGAATTAAAATCCAATACAGCGGCGGAAAAGAAACGTGTAAAAATTGACGAAGTTCTTGTTTCTGTTTTCCGCTCGCCGAAAAGCTACACAGGCGAAGAAAGTCTTGATATCTGCTGCCACGGCGGCGCGGCGGCGGGAAAAGCTGTGATGGCAGCGTTAAATGCCGCGGGTTTTCGCGGCGCGCTGCCTGGTGAGTTTACCTTCCGCGCTTTTATGAACGGCAAGATCGATCTTACAAGAAGCGAATCTGTCATGGAACTTGTTTCCGCCAAAACGGACGCAAGCCGCCGCCGCGCCGTTATGCGCCTTTGCGGTTCGCTTGAAAAAGAAATAAATGAAATAAAAGAATCGCTTGTGCGGGTTCTCGCCTCGGCGGAAATTTATCTTGACTACAGCGAAGATGAGATAAGCGCTGATCAGGATGAAGCCGCTGGAAAACTTCCTGATAAGGACACCGCTCTTGCCGCGCTGGCACGCTTAAAAAAATTAAACGCTTCATGGCAGATTGAACGCATATACCAGGAAGGAGTACTCGCGGTAATCGCAGGCCGCCCGAACGCGGGTAAATCGAGTCTTTTTAATATGCTGTTAAAAGAAGACCGTTCGATTGTCACCGATGTTCCCGGCACTACCCGCGACTGGATAGAAGCTAATGTTTCCGTTAAAGGTATTCCTGTCCGCCTTGTCGATACCGCGGGGCTGCGTGAAACATTTGATCCGGTTGAAAAAATCGG
>WQRT01000112.1 GCA_009786625.1 Treponema sp. | reverse complement strand
AATGAAATTTTCCTTGAGAGCGGCGATTTATTATATTTGTATACAGACGGCATCACGGAAGCAATGAATAACGAAAAAACCATGTTTGGAGAAGAAAGACTTTTAGATATTCTTAACCGCAATGAAGATATGTTCGCTCAGGAACTTTTAACCGCCGTGATGAATGAGGTTAATGATTTTGCCGAAGGAGCGCAGCAGGCAGACGACATTACGATGCTCGGGCTTCAAATAAACGAGAAAGCTACAAATGTAAAAGGATCGTTTTACGAAATGGAGGTAATCGCGAAAACGCGTTACCTAGACGATGTAATTGAATTTATTTCAGGCGAACTTGATAAAAGCGGCATGGAAGGAGATATTCAAAAGGAAATCTGCATCGCGGCCGAGGAAATTTTTATAAATATCGCGGAGTACGCTTACGGCACGGAAACCGGAAGCGTTTTAATATCGATCTGCGCGGACGATGAAATCACGATTTTATTTGAAGATTCCGGTAAGCCGTATAACCCGCTTGAACAGCCTGCGCCAGACCTTGATAAATCACCCGGCGACCGCCAAATCGGCGGTCTTGGTATCTACATGGTTAAAAATATAATGGATTCTATTGAATATACCCGTAAAAACGGCAAAAATATCCTTAAAATAACTAAAAATCCCCGTAAAAACCAGCTAATGACTCAATTTTAAACACCGATATTTAAAGAGAGGTAGAATCACGAGCGGTGTTTCTCCCGACTTTGAGGTAAAGATGAGGTTGCTATGATTTACGAGAAATGCAGGGATATACTTTTACGGGAATGTGAGCAGATACAGAACGCGGCTTTTATCCAGAAAAAAATCCGTCATGCGGTAACAAATCAGGAATGGAATGAATTTGAAGAGCATATACTCGCGATGAACTCTGTAGAAAGCAAAATTCTGGAACTGGAAACCGAACGCGAGAATATTCTTGAAATTTATAAATCAATCGTTCATCAGGAAGCGTTTTCTCATGTACTGGACGCGAAGGGTCGTTTCTACGCGCTTGTAAGTTACCTTCCCGCCAATCAGCGCAACGAGCTTACATCAATCTACCGGAGCCTTAAAATTGAATCTATAAAATTACGCATGGCGAATGATTCGCTTCTTGCGTATCTTTCCGGCATACAGGAAACGGTAAAAGATTTTTTCGCGCTCGCGTTTCCGGACAGATGCGCAAAGACATATACAAAGAAAGGCATGCAATTTTCGCATGAAATGCGCAGCATGGTTTTAAACACGAGTTTCTAATAATAAGGAGAACGCGATGACATCGACATTTATGGGACTGGAAATCGGCAGAAGGGGCATTCATGCCCACCAGCAGGGGATCGCTACAGTCGGGCATAACCTTGACAATGTAAATACGCCCGGTTACTCAAGGCAGAGAGTTGAGATGAGCGCCTTCAGCCCGATTTATCTTCCCGCTCTTAACCGCGCCGAAACTCCGGGACAGTTAGGGCAGGGTGTTTCCGTTGAGCGCGTTGAACGGATAAGGGATGAACTCCTTGACCGCCGCATTGTCGCGCAGGCTTCCAATGAAGGTTACTGGGAAGTACGCGAAAGATATATTGACGAGATGGAAAGAATGTATCTTGAGACAGGACCCAATTCCGTAAGAGACAAGATGGATAATTTTTGGGACGGCTGGCAGGAGTTATCGCAGCACGCTTCCGAAAATGAATTTCGTCTTGCTGTTATCGAAAGAGGGCGCACTCTTATAGACGGTATTCACAATCATTACAACGGACTTAACCGCCTTCAGGAACAGGCAAACAGCGATATAGAGCTTACTGTCTCGCGCGTAAACGAGATTACGCGTCAGATTGCTTCCCTTAACCACGATATACAACGCATCAAAGCGCAGGGCGATAACCCCAATGATCTTATGGACAGGCGCGATTTATTAGTTGATGAACTTTCCGGGATTATCGATGTAACGGTAACTCAGAGCGACCCTGATGAATATATGCTTCACACATCGGGGCATGTTCTTGTGCAGGGGCAGATTGGCAGGCAGTTCGATCTAAGAAAGGATCAGGACGCGGAAAGTTACGCTTTTACTCACTGGCGCGATACCGGGAAGGAGATGAACTTTACAAGGGGACGGCTCGGCTCGTTGTTTGAGTTACGCGACATTACAATCGAGCAGGAAATTCANAATCTTGATAACATGACGATGAACTTTACAGACCTTGTAAATGAAATCCACAGCGGAGCCTACGGCGCGAACGGATCAACAGGCGTTAATTTTTTTACCGAGCATCCTTATGTATTAAACGTTAACGGTAATTACGACAGATCCGGGGACGGCATTTTCGACTCGACATATATTTACAGAATGAACGGGCAGAACGCCCTTGAACCGCAGACACAGCCGGGTTTCGAGGGAACAATTACGCTTTCGGGCGCCGACCGTGATGTGCAAATTTCTTATTATTCGACAGATACTGTCATGGATATTATCACAAGGATCAATAACTCAGGAGCGGAAGTTGTCGCGCGGCTGAACAGAGACGGGCAGCTTTCTCTTAAAGGCACACCGGCGCAGCTTATTGACGGACAGAGAGTTAATCCAAACTTTGTTATACGTCATGTCGAAGACTCAGGCCATTTCCTCGCCGGTTACGCCGGGCTTCTTAACGCTTCGGGAGCGGAAGGCGCTTTTGACTGGGGACAGGCAAACGCTGTAACATCACTGCGCGGAGGCGCTGATACTTACGCGGTAGCGCCTATTTCTCATCCATCGGGCTGGATCGAAGTGAATCCCGCGCTTATAAGGGATCATACTTTTGTTGCGGCAGGTTTCGGCGTTAACGGAAGACCGGCTAATCCCGGCAACGGAGACGCGGCCGCGGCAATCGCGTCAATCAGAAACAATCAGGTCATGGTAGGAAGCCACGCGACATTTGACGATTATTTCGCGAACTCAACAGGACGCATCGCGCTTTACGGAGAACAGGCGGAAAGAGCGCTTGAAACGGAAAACAGGATAATGAAATACCTGCGCGACTGGAGGCAGTCTATATCAGGCGTAAATATTGACGAGGAACTTACCAACATGATCCGTTTTCAGCACGGCTATAACGCCGCTGCGCGTTATATCACCACAGTGAACTCAATGCTGGACACGTTGATCAACAGAATGGGCGTTTAGTTAGGGGTTAGGGATGATTGATAGATTATTTTGGAGGATGTTATGAGAAGAATATCTAGTGATATGCCGGTTATGGATACTCAGTTTCACATGAGGCGGCAGGAGAGGGCTCTTTCAGAAATTCAGGGGCAGATTGGCGCTCAGACAAGACTTAACAGGTTACGCGACGATCCGATTGCGGCATCTCACGCCGTAAGGTATGAATCCTTCTTAACCCGCCTTAACCGTTTTGAGGAAAACACCCAGTACGCGATGGAGCATTATGACAATACATATAATCTCCTTAACGAGGTAAACTCTGTCGTTCAACGTATGAGAGAATTGTCGGTTCAGGGAGCTAACGGTGTTTATTCACCTGATGATCTTCGCATAATGGCTGTAGAAGTAAATGAACTATTAAAAGAACTTGTTTCAATTTCTAACTCGATTGGCCCTGACACAAGACAGGCTTTCTCAGGNGATAAAGTATTTACAGAGCCGTTCAGAATTGTAGAGGGCAGGGTAGACGGCGGAGATGAGACAATGATTACCCGCGTTGAATACCGCGGNTCCGGNCCTTCAAGAAGGGTAGAAATCGGCGATAATATGTTTGTGGAACTTGATNTGGGCGGAGACGAGGCTTTCTGGGCGGAGCGNATGACAATTTATTCGACTGTCGATGCGACCGATTACCGTGTGCAGGAGAAAGGTTCGTTCTTCATTGACGGCGTTGAGATTCACGTAGATATAGGCGATACGCTGCCGGCGATTGTTGCGAAAATAAATGACAGCGCGGCTCCCGTAAAAGCGTTTATAGATCCAAACTCAAGAGCGCTTGCGCTTGAAGGAACAACGGCTCATCTTATCCGCGTGGAAGACAGCGTATCAGGGGCGGCGACAGTGTTACGCGATCTTGGGATTATAAACGGCAACATGGAAAATAACGCGCCCAACTGGAGTCCGTCTGCGCTTGTTTACGGCGGATCAATTTTTGATATGGCGATAAGATTAAGGGACGCAATGTTAAGGGGAGATCAGGATTTTATCGGCAGTCAGGGTATTGCCGGAATGGATCTTTCCGTTAATAATATAACATTAAGGATCGCGGATATCGGGAGCAGGAAAGAACGTACGGAAATGTCATGGCAAAGAATTAACAGGCAGATTCCCGACACAACCGCGATGCTTTCCCGCGAAACCGGGCTTGATCTTGCCAACGCCGCGATGGATATGCATATGGCAAGGTTCGCGCATCAGGCGGCTTTGCAGACGGCGGCGAAAGTGCTGCCTCAGACATTGCTTGACTTCCTGAGATAATTACAAGGAGAATTTAATGAAAGTTGATACCAAGGCATTTGGAGTCATAGAAGTAGACGAAAAGGATAAAATAATTTTTCCCCGAGGGCTTTTTGGCTTTGAAGATTATAAAGATTATATAATGTTCAACGCTGAACATGAACCTTTTGTGTGGCTTCAATCAACCGAAGAAATGGAAATCGCATTTATATTGATCGATCCGTTTCTGTTCAGGAAAGATTACGAAGCGAACATTAATGACGAAGAGCTTGCGGATATCGGAATAAAACCCGGCGATAAAGCGGTAATTTATGTAATTGTAACAATCCCCCAGGACGGAGGCGCCATGACAGCTAACCTTCAGGGACCTGTTATTATTAATAAAGACGACAGAAAGGGCATGCAGGCAATCCTTTCAGATGTGAAATGGAAAACAAAGCATGATATAATCGCCGAGTTAAACGGGACGGATAAATAAATGCTTATACTATCAAGAAAGATAGATGAAAAAGTTGTAATAGGAGACGATATTACAGTTTCCATTATAGAAATTAGAGGCGATCAGGTGCGCATCGGAATTGACGCTCCAAAAAAGATCAAAGTTTACAGACAGGAAGTGTATGACGCGATAAAGAGCGAAAACAAAGCAGCGTTAAACTCAGGCTCTGTCATTCCGCAGGTAAATTTTAACAAAGCGTCGTCATAATTTTTTATTTCTGTCATGAAAAATCAACCCTTTGGTTTAATTGAAAACGATGAGCATATAATATCTGTAAATAAATCTTCGGGGTTATCTGTCGGCGGAGACAGATGGGATGAATCAAAGGAAAGGCTTGATAAACTCCTTGAGCGCGAGTATTTAATTTCTAAATTATGGACAGTTCACCGTATAGACAAGGAAACATCAGGTATTGTGGTTTTCGCTAAAGACAGTGAAACGCATAGAAGCCTGTCAATGGCGTTTGAACAGCGGAAAATTAATAAACGTTATACAGCTATTGTACACGGGCGGCCTTCGTGGAAAGAAACTGTGTGCGATCTCGCGCTTGTTCCCAATGGAAATAAGAAACACCTGACGATTATCGACAAATACCGCGGTAAAGAATCGTTAACTCGTTTTGTATGCGTTTTAAGCAGCGGCAATTACAGCGTACTTGAAGTATTCCCGCAAACCGGAAGAATACACCAGATAAGAGTTCACGCCTCTGCGCTGGGACATCCCGTTGTCTGCGATGAACTTTACGGTAAATTATCTCCCGTAAAACTATCATCGTTTAAGCGCGGTTGGAAAGGCGATCCTAAAGAAGAAAAACCTCTGTTATCAAGACTGGCTCTGCACGCGGCGGAACTTACGTTACCTGACAACAAAACGCTGACAGCTCCTCTCCCTAAAGACATGAGAAGTTTGATCAGCCAGTTGGAGAAGAATGTTTAAAATTTTTTTTGCCGCGAACCACACTAACATTTGAATATAACAAACGATAACTTCAAATTATTACTGAATCTTCCTTGAACCGGGTTTAACAACGGGGATTCCTTGTTTGCATAGCTCACAGTCAGCGGCGTCCCAGTTAGCTGCAATTAATTTAACGGCAGGGTAAAAAGGCCATGGTATGTCCTGTCCTGTCGCTTCATTTGAAACGACAGCCCTTCTGTCCACTACACAGGCTAGAGCGGCAATTTTCCCTCCGGCGGCGGTTAGCGCGGCGGCGCACTCCAGAGAAGATTTTCCTGTTGTAACAACATCTTCCACTATTAAAATATTCATGCCTTCTTTGATTTCAAAACCGCGGCGGAGAGTCATTACGCCGTTTTCGTCACGCTCTGTAAAAATTGCCGGCAGGGACAACTGACGCGCGGCTTCCCACGCGGCGATGATTCCGCCCATCGCGGGGCCGACGGCAATATCAATTTTTAATTTTCCGCTTTTTATATCAGTTTTTATTTTTTCAACAGTGTGCTCAAAAGCGGCTTTTGCCATGTCCGGGTGCTGTAATAGTTTCGCGCATTGGAAATATTTGTCGGAGTGTCTGCCTGAGCTGAGAAGAAAATGACCTTCCAGCATCGCGCCCGATTCGCGTAACAGTTCAATTACTTTATCCATTATTAATCCTTTTTTAAATTAGATTATAAAAAAAAAAATTTCATTATTTATGCTTGATAGAAATAAATTCCACAGATGACATTTTATTATCCGCCATGTATTTATCAAGTCCGTTTATTATTTCCGATATCGTGTGAGGATTTACAAAAGTTGCGCTGCCTATTTGAATCGCGGCGGCTCCTGCCATCAGGTATTCAAGCGCGTCATTACAGGCGGTTATTCCTCCGATGCCGATTACAGGAACGTGGGATTTCGCGTCTTTAAGCGCGTCAACAAGCTCCCACACCATTCTTAAGGCGATTGGTTTAATCGCGGGGCCGCTTAATCCGGCTGTAACATTATCAAAAACAGGTTTGCGTTTAACAATGTCAATCGCCATCGCCTTGATTGTGTTTACAAGCGAAAGCCCGTCAGCTCCGGCTTTAACGCAGGCAAGCGCGATCGCGTTGATGGAAGGAGCGTTAGGTGAAAGTTTTACGATNAGCGGCTTTTTAGTACAGGCGCGGCGTACGGCGGCGGTAATNCTCGCAGCGGTTCCGGGATCAAGGCCGAANGCCATTCCTCCGGCTTTTATATTNGGGCAGGATATGTTAAGTTCCACCATGTCCACAGATGATTCATTTAAAGCATGAGCGCCGTGCACATATTCAGAAGTNTCCGCGCCGGATAAATTCGCGATAATGACAGGACCTAATTTTCTAAGATTGGGAAGTACATTTTCGATAAAATTCGGGATGCCGGGATTTTCAAGGCCGACAGAATTTAAAAGTCCTGAGGGAGTCTCCCAAAGACGGATGCCGGGATTTCCCTTTCTTGGCGTCATTGTAAGGCCTTTAGTGCAGATGCCTCCCGGGAGAGTTACATCAATTATTTTTGAATATTCATCTCCGTTCCCGAATGTGCCGGATGCTGTTATTATGGGATTTTTAAAATGTACGCCGGCGATTTTTACGGACAGATCGATTGTTTTTTTATCCGCTGAGTTTGTTTCGCCTGAAGAATTATGCATCATTAAAAATTATCTCCTGTGAATCAAAGATAGGTCCGTCCTTGCAGCAGCGGCGGTTTCCGTTTACGGTCTGCACTGTACAGCCGAGGCAGGCGCCGACACCGCAGGCGAATACGGTTTCCATCGATATAAAACACGGCACTTTTTTGGGTTGGCATTTTCTCTTTAAAGCCGCAAGCATGGGTATTGATCCGCACGCGAATATCACATCATAGAATTCGGGATTTTTTATAAAATCCAGAATTTGACCGTATTGCGCGTTCCTTCCATCTTCGGCGGCTACAACAATGTTCTTTGTCTTTAACGCCGATCCTAAAACGGCGTTCTCCTGTCCTTTGTCAAAAAATCCGTTTTTAAATCCGGCGAAAAACTCAAAATAAAAATCAGGTTTTTCAGCGGCAAGCGCGGCCAGCGGAGCGACACCCGCGCTGCCTCCGACAAGAGCGGCTCTTCCGCTTTCCGGTAAAAAATCCGCCCATGCGTTTCCCAGCGGGCCTGTTAAAAGCGTTTTTTCTCCCTGCACTAAATTATAAAGCTCTTCTGTTCCTTTGCCGCGTTTGAATATCAGGAATCTTAACATTTTCGCTTCATTGTCAAATCCGAACACGCTTATAGGTCTTGGAAGAAAAACGCATGAACGCAGAGGCTTTAACATAAAATATTGACCTGCTCTTGGAGCTTCGCCTTCCCAGCGGTATTGAAGAATAAAAAAATCACCATTGATACTGGTGTTGCTTACAAGATCGCAAACAATGCTGGCGGTCATGATTTTTCTCCGGCCGCTGTTCTTATCTCATCGCGCATTTTGACGGCTTCCTGCCGCGCGGCTTCAGCGGCAAATGCGTTATCCGCGTTTTCGCTGCCATGTTTTTTCTGCCATGCGGTTATAATCGAACGGGATGCGTTTACAACGCCGCCGTTTCCGTTACGCAAAAGTAACGCAGCTTCCCGCGCGCCGCCTCCCTGCGCTCCGTAGCCGGGGATTAAAAAAAATAATTCAGGGTAAGTCTGCCTTATTAAAGCGGCTTCGTCCTTTTCCGTGCAGCCTGTAACGACGCCGAACATTCCGTAACCATTTTTTCCCATGTTCTGTTCCGCAAGCCGCGCCATTTTATCTCCTACCGCCTGGTAAAAACGTTTACCGTCCTGAGTCTCAAGATATTCAAAATCTTTCATTCCGGCGTTGCTTGTTCTCATTAATACAAAAGCCCCTTTATACACAGACTCTTTTTTTGCCTGTGATATCCACGGTTCAATTGAATCCATCCCCATATATGGGTTTAAAGTCACAAAATCAGCNTCAAAACCGCCCGTAAAGTGGGCTTTTGCGTACCTGNANGCTGTATCTGCGATATCGCCTCTTTTAATATCGGCAATCACAAGGCATCCTTTTTCGCGGATATATTTTAGCGTCTGCGCATAGGCGTTAAGACCCGCAATTCCCATTTCTTCATAGTAGGCTATCTGTACTTTAAAGCACGCCGCTGTATCAAAAGTGACATCTATCAGCGCTTTATTAAATGCCAGCACCGCTTCCGCGTCGTTTCCTACTTTGCGCCTTTCTGCGGCAGGAACATAGTCAGCACAGGTATCAAGCCCTATGCAGACGTGCCCTCGGGATTCAACACTTTCAAACAACCTGTCTATATTATACATTATACACCTTTTTTACCCGGTAAACACGGATGTTTTATATTATAAATCCCTGAATTTTCAGGGTATATCACTTAAAATCTCCGGCAGAAATTATCTCGTCGCAATACTCGCATCTGTAGGTTCCGGTTTCCGCGTTTTCAATGTGAAAAACATGGGTCAGATATTTTTCCGTGGAACTGATACAGCGCGGGTTTTT
>WQRT01000111.1 GCA_009786625.1 Treponema sp. | reverse complement strand
GACTCTATCTCCTCCAGCATAGAACGGACGCTTGCCGCGTATGAGTGCAGGATTCTGATATAAACATTTTCATCATCATTGTAACGCTCAAGCCCGGCTGCGATATCAAGCCCGTCAATATTTTCTTTCATTATCCGTAACCCGCCGCTTTCCGATTGCAGGCTGTCTAAATAACCGGCGGCAATTTCTTCAGCTTCTTCAAATTCGCTGTGAACCACATTCGCGATTATTTTTTCAAGAATCTCNCTTGTGTTTTTAGAATGATTTTTAATTTCGGNGATTGCGTCCAACGCTCCTTTCCTGTTAAAATCCGCGCACATNTCCTTTATATCAATCAATTTNTTAGTCAGGCTTTCGATATCTTCGTCGGCNTTGTCAATATCCAAATCATCTTTATTATGACTCGATTCAATCTCNTCCAGAAGGGAACGCATATCTTTTAGGAAACCCGGAGTTACAGATTTTACTAACTCTTTATTATTTTCGCGCCCGCTTTTTTCAAGTTTAAACGCCGTTTCGGAAAGAACAGTCTCGCCGATATTCCAAAGGGAGCTTTTGATTCCATGAACGATGATCGTAAATTTCCGCATCGCTTCATCGTCGTCGTACCCGAGCTTCTCCTGATCTTCAAGCCACGCGATAGTTTTACGCGCATCCCGGATAAACGATTCGATGAGCAGAGGATCAACAATCGCTTCCCTGGCTGCGACCGAGGGCGTTTCGATCTTTTGGCGGCGGACAGCTTCAATCACCTCCGGCGGCTGCTTGTCCCTAACAAGTTTGTTAAGAACCGCGTCAAGCTGGCGTATATCAATTGGTTTGGAAATAAAATCGTCAAAACCATTCTGAATGAACATATCAGCCTGCCCCGCAACAGCGTTAGCCGTCAGAGCTACTACCGGCTCGTTGTAACCCATGTCCCTAAGATGCTTTGTCGTTTCTATTCCATCCATCTCGGGCATCATGTGATCCATAAATATAATATCGTATTTATTTCCTTCCTCGATTTTTTTAATGGCTTCTATCCCGCTCATAACTGTTTCTATTTTCAGCTTGTAAAGTTTCATTAAACCCGCGGCTACATAAAGGTTTGTCTCTACATCGTCAACAATCATTACGCTTCCGTANGGCATCGGATCGCGTATAAGCTGCCGGCGTTCCTTGTGTACAATATAGTTCATGCGGAAATGGCTTAGNTTATCNGCCAGCTCCCTGCCTATTACTTCGGAGTCCACTTTTTCCTGAGGCAGCTTTACGATAAAATACGAACCTTTATCAGGCTCGCTCTCCACATGCATTTCGCCGTCCATCAGATTGACAAGCCGCTGAGTGATGGCAAGCCCAAGCCCGGTACCTTCTACGGCGGTATTTTTGTCCTTGATAAAACGCGAATACTCATCAAACATTTTACCAAGTTGATCTTTTGTCATGCCGCATCCGGTGTCCCGCACTCCAAGAACGAGCATTACTCCGTCCTTTTCCGCCGACCATCTTACCTGTCCTCTCAGCGCGTGTTCTGGTAAATAAGCCATCAGGGGAATAAGTTCTGAATGAACCGATAAAATTATTTTTCCGCTTTCCGTATATTTAAACGCGTTTGATAAAAGGTTATTTAAAATCTGTTTAATACGAAGCTCGTCTCCGATTAATTTTGCGGGGATGTTTTTATCGATTTGAAGCGTAAATTCAATCGGCTTGGATTCGATCCGCATCATGTTCAAATGCACGGAATCGTTTATCATGCTCGCGACTTTATACTGAGACGGATTTATATCCAGTTTACCGGCTTCTATTTTCGAGAAATCCAGAATGTCATTGATGATGCCGAGAAGCAGATCGCATGAACTGTATATTTTTCCAAGTCCTTCTTCGATATCAGAGGGCAGAGTTTTCTGCTGTATTAAAATTTCCGTAACGCCGAGAATGGCGTTCATCGGCGTGCGGATTTCGTGGCTCATGTTCGCGAGGAATGACGATTTGGTTTGGCTCGCCATTTCCGCGGCTTCGCGGGCTTTGCGTCTTTCGTAATTAGAAATTGCAAGAGCCATAAGGTCGGCAAGCGAGGAAGCGAAATTCTGTTCCTCAATCGCCCATTCGCGTTTATCAGGATATTCTTTGCATCTCCACTGCTCTACGCAGACAACTCCGACAAGTTTCCCGTCTACNCGNACAGGAGCGTCGAGCGCGGCGCACAAGTGATCGTAATAATTATTAGAACCTGTTATCAGATTACATTCATAAGCNTTGTTCATTACAATAAGGCGCTCTGTTACAAGGAGCTTTAAGTAATCCTGCCGATCCAGCATACTGTATTCTTCATGGGTAGAAAATTGCCCGGAGAATGAATCGTATAAAGATATACACTCAAGATGCGCTTCTTCCTGTTTGAAATTCCAGATACCGACGCGGTGCGCCGATAAAGCGTTGCATCCTTCCTTCGCAACCGCGCTTGCGGCATTCATAAGTATTCCCGTGGAGATAGCCTGTGATTTTGTNATTCTTGCCAGCGCGTTGCTTAACTTCTTTGAATANTCAAAGCTGGACGCCATCTTCTTTTCCATTTCCTTGCGTCTTGTAATGTCGCGCGCGATTCCCATCATTCCTACAATCTGATCNTCCAGTATCANAGGCATTTTAATTGTTTCATAATACGGATTCGCTCCGTCATGACGCGGGATATGCTCTTCGATGGTAAGAGGCCGCCCTTCGCGGATTACCCTGCGATCCGTATCGCGGTAACCTTCCGCTTCTTCTCTGGAAACACCAAGCGCTTCCAGATCGTTCCTCCCGGTAAGGACATCAACATCTTTGTTAAAATGTTCAAGCAGGGCTTTATTACAATGCAGAAATTTAAGATCTAGATCCTTTGTAAAAATTAAGTCGGGAATTGAGTTGAACAATGTCGTAAGCGTAGTTGTCTGAAGCGCGAGTTCATAAGTGCGTTTCTCGACAAGCTCTTCAAGTTCTCTNCCNGTGCGCTTGCTTCTTACAAAAAGAATAACGACAAGCGTAAGCACGCTTAAAAATAAAATTGANGAGCCGAATAACCACGGAAGCTGCGCCTCGGCNAGCTTGCCGCGATAATCATAACTTCTNCGCATCCATTGATCGGTTATGCTTGCCGTGTCAATCATTCTCATAGCCTTGTCNACAATTGAATGGAGAATCTTTTCTTCCTTATTAAAACCGAACGCGGAATAGTAAGAATAATCAAAAAGGAAATTTGTTTTAAATTCCGTGCGCCCAAGATATTGCGTCAGGTTTAAAAGATCATGACTGCTTGACATTACCATATCAACTTCATTGCGCGAAAGAGCGTCAAAGGCCGCGATATTGCTGGCAAATTCAACGGTAAATAAATGATTGGGGAACCATTTGTGGAATAAAGCCGTGTGGGCGTAATCCTTAATAAGCCCAACTCTTGAATACAACACTTCGTTCAGGGCGATATTGGGATGATCGATTCTGGAAATTAAAACAAAATCCGTTTTCATAAAAGACGTATCAGGCCACAGGTAATGATTCTCCCGTTCGCTTGTGCGGAGAAGCTCTGTAATAATCGAGGCTTTTCCTTCGTCCAACATTCTTAAAGCATCCGACCAGCTTGATCTCTCGTTTGATACGTGTTTAAAATGCAGCCCCGTAAGCATCTCCACTTCTTTTAAAACATCGAACGCGATGCCGTTCCACTCATTGTCGACAGTATCGTAAAAGCTGACAGGATAATTGCTGACCTCGGCTGCCAGCGGAACAATCGGATCCATATGAATATATAAACGTTCCTCGGCGGTAAGCTGTTTCATGAGTTTGTATAACCGGTACTCGTTATACCCCACGTTATACAATTGAGCCAAATGACGAAGACTGCCGTTGTGCAATGCTTTTTCCATTACAGATAAAACAGGAGCAAGCTCACGGTTACGGCTTGACATAGATACAGGCATATAAATTAACGGGTAGAAGTCCGCGGAAACAACATCAGGGTGTTCCGCAAAAATCACTTCGGCCGCGGCGCTATTGTAAAAAACATCCATCTCTCCGCTTGCAAGAGCGTTATAAACCTGACTGAACTCATCAACGGCGACAACTTCAAATGTGCCGCTCTTTAACTCGGAAGTAACAGCGTTGATCGCGGCTTCGTTTGTAATAAAGCCGCAGCGTAAAAGNCGGCCGGCGGTTATGTCCGCGAATGATCTCGCTCCNGCAAGNCGGAAATATTTTACGGGACGGGATATAATCGCGCTTGTCATGTTGTAAATTTGCATGCGCTCAGGCGTCGCTGTTAACTCGCCCGTAAAACATATATCCTTTGATTCCAAACCTGATAACAAATCATACCATTCATAGAGTCTTGGATAAAAAGGAATANTAAAAAGTTCNGTAAGCCACTCGCAGATAAGCGCGGAAAAACCNCTGACCTCGCCGTTTTCATTATTNAANGCTTCGGTACTGAGAGGCATTCCGTAAATGAAATGGTCATACTTGCTTCTAAGAGCATTAATCGCGGCTATCTCATCTTCAGTCACCCCGGGAATATCNTGAAATTTTGAAAAAACTACCGGGTTGTAACTGTTCTTTTTACCGGATTTATAACACTCCGATAAAATACCTGTTANCATTAAAATAAAAAGAAGGCAGGAAATAAATTTAAAAATATCCGGTTTTGTAATATNAAATTTTTTAAACCGCCGGGNGNGAACCCGGTCCTTATCANTTGTCATTTATTTTCCTTAAGGGATGTTTTTTAAGGTATGCCGCAATCTCATTATCTGCCTCTTCGAATTCGCTGTGCATTATTTGCTCTACAATTGTATCAAGAAATACCCTTGTTTCTCTTGAACAATCTTTCAAATTTGCAATTATATCCATTATTCCCTTTCTGTTATAATCGGCGCACATATTCCTGATAATTTGCAATTTATCAAGCAATTCCGCAATATCTCCCCCGGAATCCGCGCTGTGCCTATTTTCCCTGTTCGTTTCAAGCCTCGCAAGCAGCGCGCGCATTGCATCGAGGAAACCAAAATAAGACGATTTTATGATTTCTGTATTATTTTCTCTTCCCGCCGTTTCAAGCNTGTACGCNGACTCGCTTAGAATTTTTTCCCCGATGTTCCACAATGAACTTTTAATACCGTGAACGATTACTACAAATTTNTGCATTGCATCAGCGTCCTGCATAGCTACATCATCACCCATTTTCTCAAGCGATGCTACTGCTTTCTTTGCGTCTCTAATAAATGAATCAAGCAGTAAATGTCCTGACTCTTTATCTGCGGCTGACGGTGATTCGGCCGCCTGACGGCGCGCTGCCTCGATTACTTCCTGAGTCTGTTTATCCCTTATAAACCTGATAAGGGTGGAGTTAAGCTGGCGTATATCTATCGGTTTGGAAATAAAATCGTTGAAACCATTATGTAAAAAAATGTCCGCCTGCCCCGAGACCGCGTTAGCTGTCAAGGCTACAATCGGAGATGTGTAACCCATGCCGCGCAGTATCTTCGTCACTTCCATTCCGTCCATCTCCGGCATCATGTGATCCATAAAAATCACATCGTAATGTCTGCCTTCTTTTATTTTGCTGATGGCTTCCTGCCCGCTCATCGCGGTTTCTATCATAAGCTTGTAAAGTTTCATTAAGCCGACAGCGACATACAAATTTGTTTCCACATCGTCAACAATAAGGACGCTGCCGTACGGCATCGGATCGCGTACAATCTGCCCCCTTCTCTTCTGCGTGATGTAACTCATGCGGAACTGGCTTAAATTCGCCGCTAAATCCTTACCGATAATATCGGAGTCCACTTTTCCCTGCGGCAGCTTTACGGTAAAGAACGTTCCTTTATCCAGCTCGCTCTCAACATTCATTTCGCCGTCCATCAAATTGACAAGCCGCTGAGTGATGGCAAGCCCAAGCCCGGTTCCCTCCACTGTAATATTTTTATCCTTGATAAAACGCGAATACTCGTCAAACACTTTGTTTAACTGTTCTTTTGTCATCCCGTGGCCGGTGTCGCGCACTTCCAAAACAAGCTTGACTTCCATGTTATCAGCCTCGGGTTCATANCCGACAGTCAGCGTGACCTTGCCNGANTCGGTATATTTAAACGCGTTGGAAAGAAGATTGTTNAGAATCTGTTTGATGCGCAGTTCATCGCCGTACAATTTCGCGGGAATATTTTCGTCAACCTTAAGCTCGAACTCAATCGGCTTGGAACCGATCCGCATCATGTTAAGATGAGCGGAATCATTTATCATACTGGCGACTTTATACCGTGACGGCATGATGTCAAGTTTACCGGCTTCTATCTTTGAGAAATCCAGAATGTCGTTGATGATACCGAGAAGCATATCGCATGAACTGTAAATTTTTCCAAGCCCCTCTTCGATTTCGGGAGGAAGCGATTCATATTGAATGAGGATTTCCGTAACTCCCAAAATGGCGTTCATCGGGGTGCGGATCTCGTGGCTCATGTTCGCGAGGAATGACGATTTGGATTGCGATGCCGCGAGAGCCGCTTCTTCCATCTCCTTGCGCTTGGTAATATCGCGTGAAATACCCATTACGCCGACTACATTACCTTCGAGCATGAGAGGCATTTTTATAGTTTCATAGATCGGAGAAACGCCGTCAATGCGCGGTATATGTTCTTCTACAGCGATTGTTTCGCCTTCGCAAATTACCTTGCGGTCAACTTCGTTAAACTCGTCCGCTATATCGGCGTTTATCCCCAGACCGTCAGTGTCGCTCTTTCCGACAAGATCATCAATTTCCCTTCCGAAATGTTCCAGAAACGCTTTGTTGCAATGCAGAAAATTTAAATTGAGATTCTTTGTAAAAATAAGATCGGGGATCGAATCAAACAATGTGGTAAGCGTGGTTGTCTGAAGCGCGAGTTCATAAGTTCTTTTATCGACTAATTCTTCAAGCTGCCTACCCGTCCGGCGGCTTCTGATAAAAAGAAACGCGACAAGAGATGCTACGCACAGAGATAAAGCGACAAATCCGATAAACCACGGTGTCCTTGCCTGCTCAATTTTTAAACGGTAATCATAAACCCTGTGCCGCCATTGTTCGGAGATCGTCCTTGTGTCGATTAACGAAAGCGCCTTGTCCATAATGGANCGTAAAATAACCTGATCTTTGTTTATCCCGAAAGTGGATTCAAAATAATTATTAAACATTATATTAGCTTTAAANCCGGTAAGCTCCTGATAATTTGTTAAATACAAAAGCGTACTGTAACTGTTCATCACCATATCAACCTTATCATTTTGCAAGGCATCAAAAGCGGCGAACTGACTGTCATAAATAACAAAGTTTGGATGATTCGGAAACCACCTGAAGAAAAATTCGGTATGGGCGATTCCTCTTGTTAACCCAATCTTTTTGGAATAAACCCTGTTAATATTTATATTTGGATGATTGATTTTTGAAATAAGCACAGACCACTCAGAAAAAAACGAGTTATACGGCCAGATAAAACGCCCGCGCCTGTCAGGCGTATCGATCAACTCTGATACTACATATGCTTCGCCGGATTCCAGCATACGGACCAGATGCAGAAATCCATCCTTGTTATTATTGATAACGGTAAACTGTAGCCCGGTGAGCGCTTTCATTTCTTCAAGCACATCAAAACAAATCCCCTGCCACTCTCCGGTGCGGACGCTGAAAAAACTGATTGGATAATTATCATACTCGGCGGCGAACGGAATAACCGGATTATCCCTTATGTACCCGCGTTCCTCTTCGGTAAGACTTCTAAGAAATTTGCTCTGTAAATATTCCCTGTAGCCGCGATCATGNAGTTCGTATAAATACGCTGCGCCGCCGTCATCNAGCGCTTTTTGCAAAATCGAGATGATNGGCGCAAGCTGAGGATTCTGCGTGGTAAACGATACAGGGGAATAGATCAGCGGNAAAAAATCCGACACGACAATATCGCCGTATACATCGAAGAACGCTTCCTGCACGCCTTCGGTNACAAGAGCGTCAGCTCTTCCCGATTTTAAAATATCGTAAGCTTCTTCGTACTCGCGTATATAAACCGGTTCAAACCTTTCACCGGCATAAAACATAATATCGTCAGAGATTGTATTATTTTCCTGCAGCAGATACCGGGGAAGACGCGTTAAAGAAATTTCCGCGAAAGAAAGACTGCCGGCGATCCGGAAATATTTTACCGAACGCTGCGCCATAGTTTCTGTCATATAATATGTTCTGCGGCGTTCCTGAGTGGCGGTAAGGTCCCCCGAAAAATCCACCGTGCCTGTTTCAAGCCCCTCCAGCAGTTCTACCCATGAATAATGCCTGGGAACGAAAGAGATTCCGAATAACTCTGTAAGCCATTCGCACACCAGCGCGGAATATCCTCTTATCTCTCCGTTGGCGTCAAGAAATGTCTCTGTACTTGGAAGCATTCCGTAAACAAATAAATTGCTGCGGCGGCGAATCGCTTCGACAGCGGCAACTTCTTCTCTCGTAACGCCGCGAATCTGGCGGTATGAGGTAAACGGTGTTTTTATATCACTCGGGTTTTGAACAGGTTTTGTGCAGCAAACAAAGACAGGCAGCAACAGGCAGAAAAGCGCTATATAAACACCGTTTTTCATCTAAAATCCCCCGAATAATCCCCGGCTCAATGTTGATTATCGATGAAAACGAGAACACCGACAACCATTACATTCTACCATGAAACGCAATATAATGGCAAACGGAAAGACAGCGGAAAGTAAATCATTCAATTTGCGCAATCAATTACGTTATGTGAACTTTTTAATATTGATGGAAAGAGATAGATACACGGCGCTCCCAAATCCGGGTGCCATGTCTTTAATAATTTGCTGAATCGTCATAGTAAAACCTGCTTTTATCATTCCATATTACTGAAAAAAGCATCGTACCAGGCGCCGCTTATACACTACTTTAAAAAGCGGGAAACGGGAGTCGGACCCGCGACATCGACCTTGGCAAGGTCGCGCTCTACCACTGAGCTATTCCCGCGCTTTTTCATAACTTAGCAAAAAACAAGTAATTTGTCAAGCATTTATATTGTGTATAGCATGGCGGCTCAGGGGGCTGCGAAACATTTGGAGGAATTTGCTGCGGAGCCCCGCATCCTTCAAACTTTATTCGACGGTTATCCGGGTCTCCTCCGCAATGAACTCCAAAAATTGTCTCGCAGCCCTCTGAGCCGCCATGCTATAAACGTAATAATTGGCTTTTCATATTGTATATTTTATTAGGTTCCTTGCTGTATACAAAATTATACACTTGTTTGGATATGAGTTTTTGCCGGTCAAGCCGGTTTNTTTATTTCGCGCTTAACACNTTNTCAATNTTACTAAGCTCTTCCTCTGACAGCGGCGGCTGTGTCAGAGCAGTCAAGTTTTCTTTTAGCTGAGCTGATGAGCTTGCGCCGATTAAAACTGATGTTATGCG
>WQRT01000110.1 GCA_009786625.1 Treponema sp. | reverse complement strand
CTTGTGATGAATTTCGTGATGAATTATTCATCAGGCGATAACACATTAAGAGCTTGCCAGTTAATGCTCTCTTACGATATCCGTCCATCAGGATTTGATTTATTTACGGCGGTTAACAGGAACAGACAGAATAATGTGATTCACTTTTTACTGCAAAACGGCGCTGTTCCAAACGGCGAGATTCTGCTTTTATCAATGGCAAGGCAGAGGTTTGACATTGCGAGGCTATTTATAGAAATGGGAGTTAATGTAAATTATCAATATCCGCTGACAAGAATTAATGCTGACGGAATGACGCCTCTTTTATATGCCGCCCTTTACGAAAATTACGAAATGGTTCAATTACTTGTTGAAAACGGCGCAAATATAAATGCGCGTAACGCGGAAGGTGATACAGCCTTATCCATCGCCGGAAATAAAAACAACAGAGCGATATACAATTTTCTGCTGGAAAACGGCGCGGTAGAGCAGTTCAATACAGTAACGCAGCAGCCAGCCGCGGGTATTACCGATATGCAAATTATAACATTTCAGACGGGATCGTATCAGCTTACAGGAAGCGGCAGGTATATAAGATTTACAGGGACTTCCGTTTCCGGCACAATTAATTTAATTGATGTTCAAAACACTATGTCGAGTAACGGAGTATATAGAATTGCCGGAAACACAATCACGATATCAGTTGATGGGCAGACTTTGCTTTACAGGCAGATTTCAAATGAATCATTTACAGGAAACGGAGAAACGTGGATCAGGCTGAGAAATTGATTCTTTTTCAGCCGCCTATCGCCGACATCCCTTCGCTGTGCTTTTCTTTTCTGCCGTATACGCTCGAAAGCGAATGAAAACGCGGTTTACAAGCGGCAAACTCAGCAATCCGCTGCGCGATCCCGCTGTCGCTTTGTCCGTTACGCGCCATTTCTCTGATATCAAGGCTCATATCATCTGAAAGGCACAGTTTTAAAAGGCCGTCCGATGTCAAGCGCAGTCTGTTACAGGTCTCGCAAAAGCCGTGTGTTATTGCGTTTATAAAACCTATCTTTCCCGCAAAATCTTGCAGACTGTAGTAAAGCGCAGGACCGTTACCCGAAATACCGTTAAAAGGAACAAGCTTGCCGAATGTTTTTTCAATTTTCTCCGCGACCTCCGCTCCCGGTACGGATTGGAACTCTGACGCTGAACCAAGAGGCATAAGTTCAATAAATCTAACAATTATATTCTTATCTTTCGCAAGCGCGGCGATTGGAATTATTTCTTCTTCGTTAAATGAACAAACCGGTACGCAGTTTATTTTAACATTTATTTTTTCATTAAGAAGCTGTCTGATTAGTGAAAGAATCATATCAGGCGTATGAGCCGCTTCACACCGCGTTATGCGCATATATCTTTGCGCGTCAAGCGCGTCAATACTGATATTTATACCATCAGGGAGTGAAATATTTTTTTCCACTTCATCAAGATACCTGCGCAGCAAAAGCCCGTTAGTGGTCAGCGTAACGTTTTCAATTCCATTTACAGCTTTAAGTTTTTCGAGAAAAGAAGCGCATCCTTTCCGCAGTAAAGGCTCTCCGCCTGTTACTTTTATACGGCTTATTCCCAATCCCGCCATGATTTCCGTTATACGCAGAATTTCCTCGAAAGTAAGAATATCGCGGTGAGGTTTCCACTCCACTCCATTGGAAGGCATACAATAAACACAGCGCAAATTACAGCGGTCGGTAACAGAGATGCGTAAATAATTCAGTTTCCTTCCGAAAGAATCAATTAACATAAAGCCCGCTCTTTCCTCCCGACTTTTCGCATAACCGGATATTACCGATAACCATGCCTTTATCCAGAGCTTTACACATATCATAAATTGTCAAAAGCGCGGTGGATACGCCTGTAAGAGCTTCCATCTCCGCGCCTGTTTTGCCGGAAAGTTTCACCTCACACGACGCTTCAATTTCTTTTTTACTTTCGTTGACAGAAAAATCCACCGCGCATTTGTCAAAGTTAAGAGGATGGCAAAGCGGGATAATATCAGCGCATTTTTTAGCAGCCATTATTCCTCCTATGCGCGCGACTCCAAGCACATCGCCTTTTTTTGCGGTGCCGCTAAGAACAGCGCTCATCGCTTCGTTGTTCATGGAGATGATGCCTTTAGCCAATGCGGTACGCGCGGTAATTTCTTTTTCAGAAACATCAACCATTACAGCGTTACCCTTTAAATCAAAATGTGTTAATTCGTTCGGCATAATTATCTCCTTTACTTACATATTAATGTAAACAATCTCTCCTGATCTATTCCATGTATATGCGTTCAACGGATGTCCTAGTTCCGCAAGTTTTTCATGGAAGTCCCTGTTTTTAAGCGTATCAATGAATATTTCTATTTCTTTTAGATTTAAAGAATCCGCACGGACGGCGAAATCGTATTCTTCTTCTCCCATCGCGATAAAATCAAGATCAAGCGCTTTTGCGGCTGACGCGATTCCCATAGCGGCATCAGCGCCGCCGCTTTGTACGGCCGCGGCAGCCGCCATGTGAGTCGCGGCTTCTCTTGAATAGCCGTCTATTTCCGCGCTGTCAATTCCTTCCTTCTTTAACAGATGATCCAATAACAGTCTTGTCCCTGCTCCTCTCTGCCGGTTGATAAAACGGCAGCGGCGAAGATCCACTAATGTTTTTATTTTAAGCGGGTTCCCCTTCTTAATGATAAGTCCCTGAACACGCCCGACCCCTTTAATTAAACATACATCCATTCCATTTAATATTTTTTTTATCCAGCTAATATTGTAAACGCCGGTCTCTTCGTCTAACAGATGAACAGGGGCGATATGGCACTCGCCGCGTTTAAGAGATAAAAGCCCCGCCATACTGCCTGCATGACAGCTAACAAGATTGATGCCGTTGCCGCAGGACATCATGTCCGCGATTACATCAAGAATTAAATCGTGGCTGCCGTTTACGATCAGTGTGCGGTCAATTTCTTCTATGGAACGGTATAACTCAATCTGCGCCTTTTCTCCGGCTTCAATTCCTTCGCTTCTTTGATCTATCACGCAAAAACCGTCAGCTCTTACAAGCGACATCGCGGCTCCAGCTCCTCTGGCGAGAGGAGATGCGACAAGTAAGCCGTTTACCTTCCCGGCTGTTATGCGCACATACTCTTTGTGTTTCAACGAAGAAACAATTCTTCTTGATATTACCGCTTCTGTTTTTTTTAATGTCTCCTCTCTTCTTCCGGTAAACATTGACAGTACGGGAGAAGCGAAAGTTTGATAGGAAAGCCACGCTGACACAGGGTAACCGGGCGTTCCGATTACAGGTTTACTGTTTACTTTAGCCAGAATCACAGGCTTTCCGGGTTTCATCGCAACCCCGTGAACTATCACTTCGCCGATTTCGCGTAACACTTGTACGGTAAAATCTTCCGTTCCCGCGCTTGATCCCGCGTTTATCAGCACCATGTCATATTCAATTGCCGCTTTTTGAACTGCGTCTTTTAATTTTTCAAAATTATCCGCAACAGGAGCAAAACGCGACGCTTCTCCCCCGCTTTGTTTAATAAGCGCTTCAAACATTCTTGTGTTTGACTCAATTATTTCTCCCGCTTTTGGATGCCCGCCTTCTTTCAGTGAGGAAGCATCAATGATTTCCGTTCCTGTTGGAAAAACCGCGATTTTTGGTTTTGAAAAAACTTCCACGCAGGTAATGCCGCCTGAGAAAAGCACGCCAATATCTATCGGCCTTATTCTGTGCCTTCCGGGAATTATCATTTCACCCGCGACAATATCTTCGCCGACAGGCCTTATATGCTGCCAGCTTGAAACTGCCTCCATAATTTTTACATCTTCACTGCCGTCAATCTGAATAAGATCCTCTGCCATGATAACCGCGTCATACGGCGCGTTTACAGGATCTCCCGTATCGACAATTTTAAAATCCATCCCCGCTTTCAGAGTGACAGGAGATGATTCACGCGCGCCGTTTGTGTCCTTCGCGTTTACGGCAATACCGTCCATCGCGGCGGCATTGAAAAGCGGAGAACTGAAACGAGCATAGACCGCCGCGCGTGTTACGCGATCAAGGCTGTCTTCAACGGGAATTATTTCAAATTTTGGCATAACATCAAGCGCGGATAAATATTTACTGAGCGCTTCTTCAACGGGGATATTGCTTAAATACAAATTACGATTTGCCATTTAATCCTCTTAAAAAAGATGAACCATAACAGACTCATTCTTTTTTAATCCTTCTTTGTTAATATCTATAACGACAAAACCATCAGCGCGTGTCAGCGTGGAAACCATTCCCGCTTTTCCGAAAACAGGCCGTGCTAGATATGCGCCGTTTTCTAAAACAAGCGTTACGGGAAGGCAGACCGCTTTCCCGGGAGAGCCGGGTACGTTAGACGCAATTTTTGCGGGAACTGGATAATTAGCAGCCTGCGGACGGCTGTCGGCATCTTCTGCGCGGCGATCAGTGTTTAATGCGTTGTGTTCCAATTGAAGCGAGCTTAACAATAATGTAAAGACCATCATCGCGGAAACAGGGTGTCCGGGTAAACCTGCGATCAATGTTTTGCTTTCTTCATCCCATCCGAGGATTGTAGGTTTTCCGGGTTTTAACGCTAGACCATGAGTGAAAATACCCGGCTTCGCAGTACGATCGATTATCATTTTTGTCATGTCCTTATCGCCCTGAGAACTTCCGCCTGAGATTAAAACAATATCATTTAACGCTGTTTCCTCCCTTACAGCTTTTTCAATTTTTTCTTCATCATCAGGAAGAACCCGCGCTGATCTCACGTTAAACCCGTATTTTTTAGCAAGTGCGGATAACGCGTTTGTGTTAATATCGCGCACTTCACCGGGCGTTAGCTGTTCATCAGGCGGAACAAGTTCATCACCTGTAGAAATAATCGCAACAGAAAGAGGAGTAAAAACTTTTACGCTTGTTATACCGGCCGCGGATGACGCGCCTATTTCCTGCGGACGAATCTTTGTTCCTTTTTTTAAAAGCAGTTCCCCATTTTTAAAATCTTCTCCTGCTTCGATTACATTCATTCCAACGGCGGCGGCATCATAAATAGAAATAATATCGCCTGCTGTTTCACTGTATTCGATCATCACCGCGGCATCCGCGCCGTCAGGAAGCATCGCGCCTGTCGGAACATAGGCGCACTCTCCATGTTTTATAGAAAAATCCGCCTTTTTTCCCATTGAAACAGAGCCGATTTGCTTTAAAAAAACAGGTATTCCCTCCGAGGCTGCGGCAGTATCAGAGGCTGCAACAGCATAACCGTCAACTGTCGAACGGCGGAAAGAAGGAACACTGCATGGTGAATAAATATCTTCGGCAGCAATACGATCCATAGTATCGCATAACGTAATCTCTTCATTTTTTAACTGCCATGTAGAGCAGAAAGAAATTATTTTTTCACGCGCCTGTTCAATTGTATCAACTGTGAGCAGTTTCATAAATTATCCGCTGTAGGATCTGAGATATTTTTTAAGGCGGGGATTCCCGGTCTCGGAAAAAATCTCCTTTACGCTTCCTTCCATTTCCACTCTTCCATCATACATAAAAAATAAATAATTACAAATACGCCTTATGTGAGACATCTGATGGCTTATTATTATCCAGATTGAGTTTTCCTTTTTCTGTTCTTCCAAAATTGAATTTTCAAAAATATCTATCGAATCCATATCCATCGCGGTCATTGCTTCATCGGCGATTATAATTTTTGGTTTAAAGATAACAGCGCGGAGGAATGCGAGCTTCTGCTGCTCGCCGCCGGAAAGACTCTTCGCTCTCTGCCTTCCCTTTTCGGAAAAATTCATTTTATCAAGAAATGTGTTAACAATACCGCTGTCAGGTTCTATACCGCGGAGTTTTAAAGGATATACAAGATTGTTATAAACTGTGTCTTCCATCATATAAGGCTTTCTGCTAAGAAATGTTATTTCCTTTGTATTAATACCTTCATAATCAATTGTTCCGTTGTCTTTCTCAAGAAGTCCCGCCATTATTTTAACGAGCGTGGATTTGCCGCTTCCGTTTGGACCGATTAGTCCGTACACTCCCGGTTTTGAAAAAGATAAACTGTCAACGCTAAGAGAAAAATCACCTAACTTTTTCCTAACATTCGTGAGCAGCATTGTTAAAAATTTTCCTCATTTCTTTCATTTCTGCGTAAAAAATCAGAAAGTGTTTGCAGTAAAAACGCGATTAACAAAAGCAGTATACCAAGTGTTATGCCCTGGCTGAAATCACCCATGTTGCGTAACATGGAAATTGCAGTTGTCATTGTTCTTGTTTTATGCTGGATATTGCCGCCAACGATCATAACCGCTCCCACTTCGCTAATCGCGCGGGCAAAGGCTGTAACAACCACAAAGTAGAACTCACCGCTCATCTCTTTTATAAAAAGAAAATATGTTTGCAGGCGGCCGGCTCCCATCGTTTTCGCGAACGCGCGTATGGACGGAGCCGATCTCGCCGCGTAGGTGTATATCATGCCGGTAATAATCGGAGTGATTAGAAACACTTGCGCGATTACCATCGCCTGCACCGTAAAAAGAATCCCCAGAAAACCAAGCGGCCCGCGGCGCATCAGGAGAAGATAAATAATTAAACCCGCGACAACAGGCGGCATACCCATCAATGTGCGGCATATCCTGACAACGATTTTCTTTCCGTGGAAACTGTGTTTCTCTAGAAGCAGTCCGAAAGCGGCGCCGAGAATAGTGGAGATTAGAGTCGAGAAAAATGACATCCGCAGCGTAACGCCGATAATCGAAAGAGTATCGGCGCTTAAATTTATAATTCCCCAGTTCATCCCGGCGTTTCCTGTACGTTAAACGTATACGTTTATTGAGGCAAATTCACAGCAGCGTTAGGTGTAAATAAAGGAGCGCCGTATTCCGCGATACCGTACTGTCCAATCAAGCGCTGTGTCGAATCGCTTATCATCCATTGCGCGAAAGCCATCGCGCCTGAAGCATTAATCCGCGGATGACGCGCCGGATTTACAACAATTACTCCGTAATAGTTTAAAAGCCGCGAATCGCCTTCGCAGACCGCGCCAAGATCAATTCTGCCGTCCCTTCTTAAAGTGAGCCAGGTAGCGCGGTCTGTCAATGTAAAGGCGCGCATCTCGTTTGCCATTTGAAGCGTCGCTCCCATGCCCTGACCGACGGAAGAATAGCTGCGCATACCGCTTTGATTAATGCCCGCCTCCTGCCAAAGAAGCAACTCCATTCTGTGTGTTCCAGAATCATCGCCGCGGGACACAAAAGGCAGATTCGCGGCGGCAATGCCGCGTAATGTCTGAATCACATCGCTGTTATGCGCAATTGCGCTGAGAGCTGGTCCTGCAACAAGAAAATCATTGTACATAACGTCAAAACGGACAGAGCCGTAGCTGTCCTCCACAAACCGGATTTCGTCAGGACGCGCGTGTACAAGAAGCACGTCGGCATCCCCGTCGCGCCCCATCCTGAGCGCGGCGCCTGAACCAACCGCTACAACATCAACTTCCCATCCCGTTTCACGCGTAAACACAGGCAGAAGATAATCGAGAAGTCCTGAATCCTGCGTACTTGTTGTTGTTGAAAGCGTTATTCTTCCCATAACGGGAACCGAAGCGGAGTCTCTTGTATTCTGTCGAATACCTCCGGCAAAGAGCGGGAAAGCCGAGACAAGCAAAAGCGCCGCGGCCGCCGCAAGACAAAGAGTCTTTTTCATAATTTCTCCTTCACACAATGGTAAGCAAAGGCGTTTCCGCCCGTACTCTCATCAGCCGCGTTTACAATATTTTTTTGCGGCTGTATCGTTCCGCCCTGCATAGCCTCTCAGCCTTAGCCAGTCCGTTACAGACATAAGGGGAATCGGAGTTATATTTATTCTAACATTTAACTAAATGATATTCAACCTGTTTTATTATGCATGATTTATAATGATGTTATATAAAACTATTCATTTCTTCAGTATCTTCTCTAAATCATTTTCAGGTGTACTAATCACAATTAAATTAAATTTTTCCACAATCACATCAAACACTTTTTGCGAGAAGAAAGCCGGAACGCTTGGTCCTATATAAATATGTTTTATACCGAGTGACAGCAGAGTCAACAGAATACACACAGCCTTCTGCTCATACCACGACAGCACCAGAGTCAGCGGCAGATCGTTAACACCGCAATTAAACGCTTCAGCTAACGCCTGCGCTGTTTTAACCGCGCCGTAAGCGTCATTGCACTGCCCCATATCCAGAATTCGCGGGAAAGGCCCGATTGAACCAATGTCAAGATCGTTAAAACGGAATTTTCCGCAGGCAAGCGTAAGCACAATTGTATCACTAGGTGTTTGTTTGACAAAATCAGTGTAATAACTTCTGTCATTCTGTGCGCCGTCACAGCCGCCTACAAGGAAAAAGTGTTTAATTTCTCCTTGTTTGACTGCATTAATGATAGCCGGCGCATTGTCCAGCATAGTTTTCCGCCCGAAACCTGTAGTTATAAATTTACCGCCGTTAATTCCTGTTAGGTGCATATTTTCATTGAATCCGCCGAGCCTTATAGAGTGTTCGATGATGGAACTGAAATCTTTAAAACCATTTTGATCCTCATCAATATAGATCATTCCTGGATAACGCACTACTGACGTTGTATAAACCTTGTCTGCGTAACTTTCTTTCACAGGCATGATGCAGTTGGTTGTAAACAGTATAGGCGCTTTTAAATCTTTAAATTCATTCTGTTGATTCTGCCACGCGCTTCCGTAATGCCCTTTTAACTGCGGATATCTTTTCAACTCAGGATAACCATGAGCGGGAAGCATTTCTCCGTGCGTGTAAACATTAACCCCCCTGCCTTCTGTCTGTTCAAGAAGCATCTGAAGATCGCGGAGATCATGCCCTGTAATAATTATGAAAGGCCCTTTTTCAATTTCGAGCGAAACCTGCGCAGGAACGGGATCGCCGTAAGCGCAAGTGTTAGCTGCATCAAGCAGCTCCATGCATTTTAAATTTACGCCGCCGAATTCCATCAAGAGAGCGAGCCATTTATCAATTGTATGTTCCTGTCCGAGCGCTGCCAAACCTTTAATGAACCAAAAATCCACTTCGTTCTCACGTCTCCCGAGAATTCTCGCGTGATACGCATAAGCTGCCATTCCGCGAAGCCCGAAAAGCAGAGTGGAGCGCAGAGAGCGGATATCTTCATCACCGCCGAAGAGATCGTCAGGACTTATAACAACATGCATTCCGCCGAGTTTATCCCGCTCTTCCCTGATTTCAGAACTAAGAGACGCGATATTATCAGCATCAAAGTTAACATTTGTAACACAAGCGAATAAACCATCCACGATTAAATTAATTATTCTTTTCAAATTAATCCTGTTCTCCTGCGGCGCGTTTTCTCCGAAATCTTTCTGCATACCCATCGCCTGAATCGCGGAAGCGAGGGAAATCATTTCGCAGGTTAGAAAATCATGCTCAAGAGAGGTTTCCGCGTTTTTACCGCATACTCCGGACGCAGTACAGCCTGTTCCTTTCACCGTCTGCTGGCATTGAAAACAAAACATTCTCTTATCATTCAAAATATCACAAACAGT
>WQRT01000109.1 GCA_009786625.1 Treponema sp. | reverse complement strand
TCATCCTTATTTTATCGCCTGTTGAAAAAATAAAGTCGGACTTTCTGTCATAACAGTTGTTTACAGCGCGTGATATAATATTTTTCAGAATTGATTTATGATTTTTCTCTTCATTTGACAAAAAACGCCCTTCGGCGAAGTCATCAAGAGTGGCGTTAAAATCAAGTTTCTCATAATCATTCATACAGATACATCAGTTATTTCCCGCTATCTACGTTAATGCGTATTACTCCTGTACATTCCACGGAATAACCGGCTCCGATTTCGCAAACCGAGATTACGGCGAGATCGGGAATTTCAAATCTCGTGGAATCTTTCACAAGCGGCCGCGCGGCTTCCGAACAAAGCAGAACCGGCGCATATCCGTTTCTTTTCATCATTACAATTTCCCGGTTTAACGTTTTAATCCATTCCTTCTGCGTAACAGGATCCAAAACCGATTTAATATCGGATGCTGTTTCATGTTTCATTTCCAGAATCTTTGATTCAAGATTTGATTCCATGTCTATCACAAGAACACGCAAACGGCGTTTATCGTCGCAATATTTTCCGCAAATCTGATCCGCCAACGCCTGCCTTGCCTTTTCCGTAAGATACCACAAATCCTTTGTTACAGGAGCGTATTCAGCAAGAGCTTCCATGATCCTTACGATATTTCTGATCGATACTTCTTCATTTAAAAGATTTTTTAATACTTTTTGAATCTGCGATATGGAAAGCGCTTTTAAAATTTCATTCGTTACCGCGGGGTAATCGTTTCTCAGTTCTTCCAGCATTTCCATNACTTTCTGCATGCCGAGAAATTCCGGCATATGTTTTCTGCAAATCTCNGTCAGATGAGTGGAGATGATACACACATGGTCTATTACGGTATAACCTCCGTTTACCGCGTTTTCNTTNTCCTCGGCATTTATCCACACCGCGGAAATGCCGAAAGCCGGATCCTGCGTCTTCTCTCCGGCGATTTCATANTTCGCATTGCCCGGATTTATGCATAACAATGATCCCGGTATAATCTTCGAGCTTCCGGTTCTTACGCCGTTTATATTGATGCAGTACTCATTATCATCAAGCATAACATTATCAACAATTCTGACAGCGGGGATCGCCATGCCGTATTCAAAAAGCAGTATCTTTCTGACTTCAGCGATTCTTTCCGCCAGATTCCCGCCTTTTTCAATTTCCGCAAGCGGGACAAGACCGTATCCCAGTTCAACAGATATTGAATCATACGGCATAATATTTAAATCATTATTAAGCACGGACGGGCTTACGGAAATATTTTTATTGGTAACAATGGCGGCAATATCTTCCCAGTACTCCGCTGGCGCGTAATTGCCGATATCGGTTTTCTCGAATAACTCATTCGTTAACTTTTTATTTTCGGCGATCCTGATTTTATTTTTTCCGGCGATTTTGTAAATCAATCTTGCGAGGTCTAAGTCTCCCTTNGCGATAATCTTCGGCGTAAGGTTCTGTCCGCCGCATTGCANCGCTATCGCTCTCTCGCCGGGATCNGTCAAAACTATATTAGCTTTCTGCGTTTGATCTATTATTACCTGCCTGAAGTGATCACGGTACTCCCTGTAATANTCATTGGCATCCTTTATATACGAACTACTCATGGCATCCCCCTCTTGTCCAATCATGCCATAAAAATTTTAACACACGTTTTATAATTCTGTCAAAAAAATAATAAAAAAATCACTTTTTATATTCGGCTTCAAAAACAAGGCGTTTATCACCGCCTTTTTCATCAATATAATTGATGATGATCCGGGGCGGCGAGGAGGTGAAAAAGGCTTTCCACCATCTGGTTTCCATGATGATTTCCTGCGAATTTACCCTTTCTTTGGGGATAAATATGGTTTTTTCCTTCGGCGGCTCGCCTTTTGCGAAGCCGGTAAAGGCGTCAACCCATGTATATTGGGGGAAATGATGAAAACGAAAGCCGCCGGAAGTCGTGATTACCAGCCCCCAAAGCCCTCCCTGCTTTTTCTCGTCAAACTCGTCCCAGCCCGAAATATACTTTCCAAGACCGCGTTTAAGGACTTTTTCCCCTGTTTTTTCCTCGTATTCCTGCCAGAAAGCGTCAGGCGATTTATCGTTTTTACCGGACATCACTTGTCTATCGTCCTTGTCGCGACTACGTCGATTCCCTCGTCCCAGCCGGCGATTACAATATCGCCCGCCATAACGGGGACAGGGACAATCATGCTGTAAATGGCGTTTAAGAGTTCAGGGATTTTTTCGCGCGGACACGGAGAAGACGTTCTAACCGGAACGCGTCTTACCGATCCGGCGCTTCCTTCAATCCGCACGGTCGCGGTTACAACGCGCTTTGGAGCGCGGATTTCTTCCAATGCGTAAACTGTGCCGCGCTGACAGCGGTTGCCCGTGACTGAAATGTTTTCAGGCTCGCTGTCGTCAACATCAAGAGAACATCCAACCGGGCATACAATACAAGTTAAACTTCGCATAACTTTTCCTAATTTATACTGAACTCCAGAACGGAATCCGCATTTACATTAATACCTTTAAAATCATCCGGGCCGATATTAAAACTGATCATCTCCGACGGCTGGACATGCCTTTCCTTTTTACTGCGGATAACATTATTGTCAAGGCGCAGTTCAAGCACGGCGTCATTTTTTACGATCATTGAACGCATATATATTTTATTATCCCTTTCGGGTGTGATGCGCGACGGATTTACATAACGCACATGAGATCCGGCTTTTGTCCGAATCTGCGCGGAAGGATGCTCTCCGCGAAGCCATTGTGACGCGTAACGTCCGGCGCTCCGGCTTTCCTCGCAGACCCAGTCNACAAGATCGTGGACATGAAGAACATTGCCGCACGCGAAAACGCCTTCCATATTCGTCATCANCGAGGAATCAACAACAGGNCCGTTTGTAATTGAATTAATCTCTACGCCCGCGGCGCGGGATAATTCATTTTCGGGAACAAGACCGACAGAGAGAAGCACCGTATCGCAGTCTATGCGGAAACTCTGGCCCGGCATTAGAAGGCCGTTCTCCATCGGCGTTACTTCGATCCCCTCCACGCGGTCATTGCCGTAAAGACAAGTCGTCTGAGATGACAGATAAAGCGGTATGTCAAAGTCGCGAAGGCACTGNACGATGTTACGNGTCAACCCNGCGGGGTACGGCATNATCTCCACAACCGCCTTGACCCTGCATCCNACCCAGCTCATGCGCCTTGCCATGATAAGCCCGATGTCGCCTGATCCGATTATTACAACTTCCCTGCCGGGGATAAAGCCTTCTATGTTGACAAGCCGCTGGGCAAGCCCCGCTGTATACACGCCCGCCGGTCTTGAACCGGGTATGCGGATATTGCCGCGGTTTCGCTCGCGGCAGCCCATCGCGAGTATTAAAGCGCGCGCGTGAATCCTTAACGCGCCGTTAGGTGAAACACAATCAAGCGTCGAGTATGTAGTGTTGATTGTTGAGTGCGCGGTTGGATTTACCGTGTTAAAATGGGAGACGGTCGTGTTAAGATAAACGGCGATTTTTGATTTTATTACACGCTCGATAAAACGCTCGGCGAACTCAGGTCCTGTCAACTCTTCCTTAAACAGATGAAGTCCGAAACCGTTATGAATGCACTGCATCAATATGCCGCCAAGATGATCTTCCCTTTCAAGAACCGCACACGAAAAACCTCCGGCTTCCATCTCAATCGCGGCGGCCATTCCGGCCGCTCCGCCGCCGATTACCACGGCATCGTACTGAAGCTCTCTCATAACACACCGTCCAGTACGCGGCTCTCCCCGCCGTGTTTGGTAATCTCATTCCACGAAAGCCTGGTTTCCCTCATAATAATTTTGATAATTTTGTAAGTGCAAAAACCACCCTGACACCGCCCCATCTGCGCTCGGGTAAAATATTTTATTCCGTCAAGCGTCGTGTGCCCAAGTTTTACCGCCTGCACAATCTCCGCCTCGCTGACATTTTCACAGCGGCACACAATGTCGCCCCATGCTTTATCTTTGGCGATAAAATTGTCCAGTTCGTTTAAATTCATCTCCCGCGCACAGGGATGGTTCTCCACAACGGGATTCCAGCCGGGCTTCTCCGTTAGCTGCAAACCCATATCGACAAGAATGTTTTTTACATATTCGCCTATGGCGGGAGATGCCGTTAACCCCGGGCTTTGAATCCCCGCTACCTGTACAAAGTTACGCGCTTTTTTTGAAGCCTCTATATAAAAATCCTCTCCAAGGCACGGACGCAAACCCGCGAAGGAAGTAATTACATCATTCTGGCTTAACGAGGGTATCATGGTCTTCCCGCAGATCAGAATCTGTTCAAGGTGTTTTTGAGTGGTGGAAAAATCATTTTTATCATCAACGGAGTCCGCGGTGGGTCCGACAAGCGCGGTTCCCTCAACTGTCGGAATTACAAGCATCCCCTTTGACACGGAAGTCGGAACAGGGAAAACCACCTTTGACGGACACGCTTTTGTCAATTTGTCTAAAAGAAAATACTCGCCCTTCCTCGCGGAAATTTTAAAATCCTCGGCGCCAAATATTTTAGATACCTCGTCGGCGTAAAGACCGGCTGCATTAATCGCGTAACGCGCTTTTATTTCCCTTCCGTCTTTGGCGCGGATGAGCCAGTAATCTCCGGCCTTTACTCCGCTGTCCATGCCGCGGCTAACCGCGCCGCCCTTATCAAAATGGCTTGCTTCGCTTACAGTGAAATTGGTAAAAAGTTCCACTCCGTTTTTAAGCGCGGATTCCACAAGCGCGAATACAAAGCGGTACGGCTCGATAATCCCGCCGCCAGGCGCGTAAAGCCCGCCCAGTACATCAGGTGAAAGTTTCGGCTCAAGTTCCAGAATCTTCTGGCGCGAACAAAGTTCGATCCCAAGACAGTCATTCTCGACACCTTGAAGATAAAGATGCTCAACAACTTTCATCTCGTCATGATGAAGAGCGGCGACGATTATCCCGCAGCGGCGGAAAGGAAAGTTAAGCTCCCTTCGAAGCTGGTCNAACATCAAACTGCCNTGCATTTCAAGACGCGCTTTAAGATATTTTTTATTATGATGAAAACCGCCGTGAATAATTCCTGAGTTAGCTTTGGAAGTGCCGAAAGACACATCGGCGGCTTTTTCAAGCACGGCGATTTTGATAGAGTACGCGGAAAGACGGCGCGCGATATTCGCTCCCGAAACTCCGCAGCCGATAATAGCAGCATCAAATTCCATATTTTATTGTATAGCCTAATAAGCGGAAAAACCATATAATTTAATTATGAAGCAATTGAGAAAAAGGCTGTTCATCAGCAAAAGAACCGGCGCCGGCGAACGTGATAAGATGATCAAACTGGCAATTGAAAACGAGTGTAATACCCTTGTTTTTTCATTGGATGACAGCTATTTTAAAAACCGCAGCAAGAACACTAAATATATAAAATTGATAAAAAATTACGGCCTCTTTATAGAAGCTGGAGGACGCAATTTTCCCCTGCTGATGCCGAAAAAGCTGTTTTTTTTCAACCGTGAACTGTTCCGCATGGAAAGAGGCAGGCGGAGGGCGTCTCACCACTTCTGCCCGACCAATCCTAAAACCACGGCAATCATCGCGGAAAACGCGGCTGTTTGGATCGAGCGTGTGATCGAGGGAGTGACACAACCCCGCGTCTTCCATCTATTGCCGGATGAAGGCCGCGAAACCACATGGTGCGCCTGCCCCGCCTGCCGCGCCTTCAGCCCTGCCGAACAGTACCTTATCGCCGTCAACACAACAGCTGATGTGCTTGCCAAATACGACCACGAAGCGATGCTCGCTTATGTAGATTTTGACACGGAACCTGAAGCGGAAGGAATTTCACCTAGAAAAAATGTGATGGTTTGCAAGTAAATTTTTAAAACTATTTGATATAAACCGCTTAAAATAAAAATGCGATAATCCCAAAAAAGACAAACGCGATCATAATACCGGCGATAGTTTCAAATAAAATTATATTCATTACATTGTTATATTGAAATCTTGTAATGTCAGCGCCGACAAGCCCTAGAAATTCCCCGGTATCTTTATGCACAATAGGCGCGTATGCCGAAAGCCTCGTACCGTATTCGGTGTCTTCAAAGTCTATACCTGCGGTCGGGAGCCGCGTGTCATAAGCTTCTCTGTTTGCGGCTACAAGCGTATCTTTAACGCCAGGCGCTGTATACACAGAGCTTGACGGATCTTCGCCGCCGATAATATACATCATCGTGTCATTATCAACACGCATTTCGGTATATATATAAAAAACCTGATCCACATTTGAATTCTTAATGTTCATCATTAATTCTTTTGTACGGCGGTAATAATCTGATTCAATGTCAAGGGTTTGCAGGAAATTTTTATAGCCGTCTGAATCGGACGCGATGACCGAAGCGACAGTCAGCGCGACAGATTTACATTTAAACACCAGTTGTTCTTTGAGAATGTTACTTGCCAAATTATANGATATTATGCCGGTAATCAATTTAATAAAACAAAACAAGAAAGCGATCGNTATAATCTGCCGCTTGANACGCTTATTTTTTGCTATATCCGATAAATTCATTACGTTATATAAAATAAATATAACATTTTTCTGATGTTATGACAAGCCGGAATTTTTCTTTTTACCGTTCTGCTTCCACACAACAAATACATTAAACCACTTGCTGTCATGTTTAACATGAAACATTCCGCCGTAACTTCCGGCGACCGCCATAACGCTTTCAAGCCCGATTCCGCAAATGTGGTTGGAAACATGCGCCGCGCCGTCGTATACCGCGCTGTCTTTCGTGCTTACAAACTTTTCGCCGTCTTTTATAACTTCGCCGTTATATGTGTTACGCACCATAATCGCAAGTTGTTCTTCCTGCGGTTTTACAACCAGCTTAATTTGCCGTTCTTCGGCAGGATCTAGTTTTTTACACGCTTCTACGGCGTTCTCAAGCAGGTTTCCCAAAACGATGCATATTTCATAATTCTGTATAATAAAATCACGCGGTATTTTAATGGAAACGTTAAAATCAATATTTAATCCCCTGCATTTTCCGGCGTAATCAGCGATAAGAGAATTTATCACGGGGTTTTCGCAGAAATTGAGCAGCTCCTTTTCCTCCAACTGGTTTTGTAAGCCCCGCAAATATTCATCGCTTTTTTCGGTTTCACCCCTGCGTAGCATATCAAGCGCGGTGTTAAGATGGAATTTATAATCATGCCTCATAACCTTTAAAACATCGTACTGTTCATTCATTTTTCTGTAATGNTCACGCCCTGTGGAAATAATATCGTGCGCAAAATCAGCTTCGTACTTTTGCTTCATTTTTTCGTGCGTGTTNACAATGGCAAAAAGCAAAATGACAAAACTCCACATAACAAAAAACATGACCGATAACGCCATTATCAAATCAGATTGAAACAATGGGGGAATATATTCTAAAATTAACCATGAAGCGGCCGCGCTTATAAAATATAATATCCATTCCCTCGCGTGTCCGTAGGCAAACACTTTTTTGATCAGTTTTCTCCCGAATTTTAATACGAGCGCCGCATAGATAAAGTATAAAATAAAAGTAATGATAATAAGCATAAAAAAACAAATATTCTCTCCGTATGGAATAAAAAGATCCGCGAGCGTTATTCCAAGAAGCCGTAAGAATGTAATAACTGTCATCAGCATAAAAAACGCGAACATTCTTTGAAACAGCATTTCTTTAAAAAGCAGAATAATCAGAGGAAGGTATAAAAATGACTGGAATATTTTTATTCTTTCATTTAACTCAAAATACCCGTTAAATATTAATGAAACATTAATCAATCCGCTTGCCAATGTTATTACAATAAAACAATTAATTACAAATAAAAATGATTTCTTATACGTTAAACAAAACATCAATATAAAAACGCTTGTAAAAACTGAAAAAAACGGAACTATAATCAAAGCTATTTCTTTCATTACATATCCTTTCCCATTACACGCATAAAATATTGATCGTTAAACTCTTTATAACTTCTGGAAATCGGCGTTTTTCTGCCGCATCGCAGGTACACTTCTTTGCCATTAATTTGCATAATGGCGTCCATATTAACCACATAAGATCTATGGCATTGAGCAAAACGCCCGTCCGCCGTTAACTGAGGTAAAACATCGCTTAAGGCGGCGGTGATAACAATATCTTCACCGTTTAACAAATGAAAATAAACATTGTTTCGCATAACTTCAACAAATGAAATCTCATGAAAAAATAAAAATTTGGTCATATTTCTGGTGGTAACAGGNAGTCCGGCTTTGTCTTCATTTTTTTTAACTTCCAGTATTTCANGTAAAACATTTTCAATATTTTTTTTATTAAAAGGTTTTAATAGATATGAAAACGCTTTTACCTGATACGATTCTATTCCGTAATCTTTGGAAGTAGAAAGAAGAACAATTTTCCCGNTGAAATTCTGCTCGTACAATTTCCGCGCAATTTCAATGCCGTCCATCTCAGGCATAATAATATCAAGGAAACACACATCAATTTTTACCCCGGTTTTAACGAAGGCAAGCAAATCGCCGCCTTTTTCAAAATACCTGATATTCAACTCAATACTTTCCGGGGCTTGTTGAAGAGCCTGCGAGACTTCATTAAGCGCCTTTTCAAGTTTTTGCGCTTCATTTTTTATGTCATCGCATATCAAGATATTCATTGCAATAATACTACCATTTTTCTAAATAAAAATTAATGTCCATTGCCGTTTTCTCTGCATTTTGTCCTGTTTCAAGCGCATTTAATCCNAACGCAAAGTATTTCGTCCTNTTTCGCAAACGTTTCGTCCTTTTTAAAGAAAAAGCATTTTTTTAACTTTCTTTCCTTAATATAATTAAAATTCTACAGTATTTTAATTAAGAAGGCAAAGCTGTGAGCGTCAAAATCACATCTAACGATTCAGCTCAATATCAAATAGTCCCGGCAAGTTATNAAAAAACGGATGAACCGGAAGACCGGCAGTCTAATTTNTCNCGTAAAAAGAGGCGNAATGCCGATAAAAATTCAATTTTTTCTATCGGCTTTAAACTTGTCGTGATAGTTACCCTGATTGTAATTGTCTCGCTCGGGTCGATAACGGCTCTTGTCTCATGGCTTGTAAGGCAGGATTTGCAAATATCGGCGGAAGACGTTAATTTTGAAACAAACCGCCGGTCGGCGCAGGAAACCGAAGACATCCTGCTAAGGACGCGTTCTGATACTCTGACTCACATCCACACAATTACAAACGCAATCGATCATAATAATTTTATCCGGCGCAGTACACATTATTTTTTCAGGCAGAATCCCCGTATAGCAGCTATCGGTTATATAACCGACGGCTTTTCATCCGGCAATGATAGTCATATTTTAGTTAACGAACAATTTTTTATAACGAATGATATTGATTCAAACCTTGCCGGTACTTTTATAAATGATCATGAAACGACATTAAGACGCGCAGGAGCCGGAGAAACAATAGTGTTAAACGCCGCTCCGCATTTTACAGTCCATCTTTTGGCGATGTTTTTTCCGGGCGAGAACAGAAATTCGGGTGTTGTAACGCTTTTTTCACCGGAGAATCT
>WQRT01000108.1 GCA_009786625.1 Treponema sp. | reverse complement strand
TTTTCGATCCAAACCTGCACGAAGCCCTCATGATGGAAAAATCCCCCAATGTAAGCGAAGCCGTTGTTCAGGAAGAACTGATGAAGGGGTATATGTTAAAAGACAGGGTAATAAGAGCGGCGAAGGTAAAAGTTATAATGCCTGAGGCAAATAGTTAATTATATAAAAGGAAGGAAGAAAATGGGAAAAATTATCGGTATCGACTTGGGAACAACAAATTCATGCGTGTCCGTTCTTGACGGCGGCGAACCCATAGTCATTCAAAGTTCCGAGGGTGGAAGAACTACCCCCTCTATTGTCGGTTTTACAAGCAAAGGCGAACGTGTCGTCGGCGCTCCCGCGAAAAATCAAATGATCACAAACCCGGAAAACACCGTTTACTCGATTAAACGTTTTATGGGACGCCGGTTTTCGGAAGTCACAAACGAAATGAAAATGGTTCCATATCGCGTAACGGAGCAGGGCAATGATGTGCGTGTGGAGATTGACGGTAAAAAATATTCGCCGCAGGAGATTTCCGCTTTTGTGCTTCAAAAAATGAAAAAAACCGCTGAGGACTATCTCGGCGAAACCGTTACAGAGGCTGTCATCACTGTTCCGGCATATTTCAACGACGCGCAGCGCCAGGCGACAAAAGATGCCGGAAAAATCGCGGGATTGGAAGTAAAACGAATTATCAACGAGCCGACCGCCGCGTCTTTGGCGTTTGGTTTTAATAAAGATTCAAAAAAAGATAAAATTATCGCGGTCTACGATCTCGGAGGCGGCACATTCGACGTTTCCATTCTGGAACTCGGCGACGGCGTTTTTGAAGTTAAATCAACTAACGGCGATACACATCTCGGCGGCGATGATTTAGATCACCGCGTAATGGAATGGATCATCGCGGAATTTAAAAAAGATTCAGGCATCGATCTTGGAAAGGATCGCATGGCTCTTCAACGCCTCCGCGAAGCCGCGGAAAAAGCAAAAATTGAATTATCCGCAATGCAGACAACAGAAATAAATCTGCCTTTTATTACGGCTGATCAAAGCGGCCCAAAACATCTTCAAAAAACATTGACACGCGCTAAGTTCGAACAGTTAGTCGAAGATCTTCTGGAAAAATCAAAAGAACCGTGCAGAAAAGCATTATCAGATGCCGGATATACAGCCGATCAAATTGACGAAGTAATCCTTGTAGGCGGTTCCACGCGAATCCCCGCGGTTCAACAGATTGTAAAAGACCTGTTTAAGAAAGAACCCAATAAAGGCGTAAATCCGGATGAAGCCGTCGCGGTAGGCGCGGCAATTCAGGGCGGTATTCTCGGCGGCGATGTAAAAGACGTTCTTCTGCTTGACGTTACTCCGCTGTCGCTTGGTATTGAAACTCTCGGCGGCGTTATGACAAAACTTATTACGCGTAACACAACCATCCCCACAAGAAAGAGCCAGGTTTTTTCAACCGCCGCAGACGGCCAAACCGCTGTTTCCATTCAAGTTTTACAGGGAGAACGCGAAATGTCCAGCCAGAACCGCGTCCTCGGGCGTTTTGACCTTGTCGGCATTCCTCCCGCTCCGCGCGGTGTCCCGCAGATCGAAGTTACTTTTGATATTGACGCAAACGGCATAGTTCATGTAAGCGCGAAAGATCTCGGCACAGGTAAAGAGCAAAAAATCCGCATCGAAAGTTCCGGCGGCCTCAGCGATTCAGACATCGACCGCATGGTGAAAGAAGCGGAGCTTCACGCCGAAGAAGACAAGAAAGAACGCGAAAAAGCCGAAGTACGCAACGAAGCGGATTCGATGATCTACAGCACAGAAAAAAATATCAATGACTTGGGCGGCAAAGTAAGCGCAGAAGATAAAGCGAAAACTGATGAAGCAATCGCGCAATTACGCAAAGCGCTAGAAAGTAATGATATTCAATCAATCAAAGAAAAAACCGAAGCGTTGAAACAGGTATCGTATAAAATCGCTGAAGAGCTTTATAAACAACAAGGTGCGGCGGGACAGGGTCCTGACATGGGCGGCGGCTTCAATCCGGGCGGACAAGGATTTGATCCAAACGCGGGCGGAGGCGGCAACAATACAAGAGGCGCCGAAGATGCGGATTACGAAGTAGTGGACGACGACAAGAAATAAAATGGCCAAACGGGATTACTACGAAGTCCTTGGCGTTGAAAAAAACGCCTCTAAAGACGACATAAAAAAGGCATANAGAAAACTCGCTCTTCAATATCACCCTGATAAAAATCCGGGAAACAAACAGGCGGAAGAAAAATTCAANGAAGCGACAGAAGCATACGATGTTCTTGCCGATGACCAAAAAAAATCCGCTTATGATCAATTCGGTCATGCCGGGGTTGANGGNATGGGGCAGGGTCATGACTGGGGAAATTTCCGCGGTTTTGAAGATATATTCGGCGAAGGCGGGTTCAGCAGCATTTTTGAAAACTTCTTTGGGGGCAGTTTTCGCAGAAGCGGCGCAGGCGGTGTACGTCAAGGCGCGAATCTTCGATATGACATAGAAATACCCTTTAAAGACGCGGTTTTCGGCACAAAGGAAGAAATACAATATTCACATAACGAATCCTGTAACACTTGCAGAGGAGCCGGCACAACAGACGGATCAGGAAAGAAAACCTGCCCCATCTGCCGGGGTTCCGGGCAGATCCGGCACAGCCAGGGTTTTTTCTCGGTCGCCACAACCTGCCACAACTGTCACGGCGAAGGATCAATAATAGACAAGCCGTGCGGCGACTGCGGCGGTTCAGGTACGCAGAAAAAACGTCAAAAAATAGCTATAACAATTCCGGCAGGCATAGAAAACGGTAAACGCATAGTAATTCAAAAACAGGGTGATGCCGGTCCAAACGGCGGACCGCCCGGCGATTTATATGTATTTATAAGAGTAAAGCCGCATGAATATTTTGAAAGGCAGGGATATGATCTCTACTGCGCCGTTCCGATTTCTGTAAGCCAGGCTGCTCTCGGCGCTGATATCCGCGTTACATCACTGGACAATAAAATAATCAAGGTTAAAGTACCTGCCGGAATTCAAAACGGAAAAATGCTCCGTATCCGCGATGAGGGAGTCCCTATGGGCGGCCAGCGCGGTTACCTATACATCAAGTTAATAATAATGATCCCGGACAAGCTTTCCCGCCGCGGGAGAGAACTGCTGGAAGAACTTGCAAAAGTTGAAGGTCAAAACGACAGCCCAAAACCAATCGCGCTTTCTCAGCTTGGCGAGGCTTGACAGATTCATGTTATTTTTTTGATTTTGCGCCTTTCTTTTTTACAACTGTCTTTTTTGCATCGGTTTTTTTTGCCGCCTTTGCGTTTTTAACATCCGGTCTTGCTTTAGCTTTTTTCGGCTCTGTCTTTTTCACAGTTGCTTTTGTTTTTACAACAGTCTTCTTTCCTTCAATTTTTTTAACATCAGGCTTCTTAACTTCAACTTTTTTGGCAGTTACAGTTTTTTTAGACGTTGTTTTCTTTGCGTCAGATTTTACGCTGCTTGTAACCTTTCTAGGTTCAGCCTTCTTGACTGCGGCGGTTTTTTTAGTATCAGACTTTGCTTTCACAACAGCTTTACCTGTCCCGGTTTTACCCGCAGTAACAGTTTTTACTTTTGTCCCAGCGCTTTTCGTATCAGGCTTTGGTACACTTTTCTTTGGAAGCCGATCTGTATTGCGGACAGCGCCTCTGACAGTATTACGAGAGGTGAGGATATCAATTAAATTATCAAACCGGTAATCTGCTTTATTCTCCGCTTTAGTAAGCGCGTCATAGATTTCTGAGATCAGATTAATCCTTTCTTCTATCTCCATTTTTACGGAAACTTCCGTCATGAAGAACACAGATGCCCAGAATACGGCAGCCTCAAAACCTTCTTTATTGAACCATGTAACATCGTTAAAGAGATTTATTCCTAAAATACGCCGGAAATCCTCATCAAGATAATTTTCCTCGATTATAAACGCGGCAATAACAGCCGGAGTCAATTTTGATCCGTTTTTCCAGTTATGCGCTATATTTACTCTGGCTAAAGCGGCTTTCGCAATATCTGTAATACGCCATGCTTCCGTTTCCGATGCTCCGAATAATTTATAAATCTCTTTCAAAATACGGCCGAGATCCCAGTGATTAAACGCAAGATCCGCTGCATGGCTGCCGGACGCTTCTTTACCGATTATCGGGCGTAAAAGAGAAAGTACGCCAAAACTTAAAATTACAGAGTAAAGCAGCTGCCCTTTTGCGGTACATTCCGCGGGGAAGGCGCGATCCGCGACAGAAGCGGACTTTTTCCCGGCGGACGCGGCTGGTTTCGGAAGATGGAACATATCTTTGCAATAATGTAAATTACCGATAAAAGCGTTAAATTCTTTCATGATAATTTCGCTGTCCACAGGCGTGAATTTACAGCTAACACCTTTATTGTCTTTCGCCATCCACGCGTCGTAACCTCCGGCGCCTTTTATAAATTGAGCCGCTGTATTGATAAACTCAGCGGCTGGTTTTTGCAATGAATCGGTAATTGATTTTTCGTCATGTGATTCTATAAGGCTGATAATAATTTCCGGTTTTAAAAGTTCGGTAAAACGATAATATAATTCACCCAAGAAAATATCTTTAATTGCAGCTAACGGATCAAGAACCCCACTGCCCTCAAGGTCGTGATTCAGCCTTGCCCAGTAACCTTTAGCGTCATCCTCAACTTCGAATATATCAAGATATACTTGTGTCTCATATCCTTTTAAGCCGACAAAAAATCCGTTTTCGCTGATTGCCTTTGATGAACGGACAAACCATAAATTGGATTTTTGTTCGCGTAACAGTGTAAAGTATTTGCTTTCGCCGTGAATAGCGAGCGCTTCGCTGACGTTGTCCCTGCACGAGCCTTCGCCGCCGGGCAGCGGAATCGCGGGATCGCTTATTTTTATCCAGCCGGATGTTTCGTAGTAGGAATTATTATAGAAAATAAGCGCCCTCTCATCGCGCCCGTTTACCCATGCGCGGTTGGAATAAGCAAATACATTTTCGTTTACAGAGCCGTTACAATAAAGATCGTAAAGCCTGAAATTCGCGCTGCCGGAAAAAAGGGATCGGCGTTTCATTAATGGGAATATCTCGTGTTCATGGCGACCTACAAAATAGCCGTCGGGCTTTTCATCATAATACGCGCGGCGATACTCCATTCCGTATTTTTCCTCAAAGCCTTCGATTTGTCCGTGCCCGAACATCGGAAGCCCCGGCATCGTGACAAGAAGAGTACATATGCCGAAATATTTATCTCCCTTGCCGAATTGCGCTACAGCGGTTTCTTCATCGGGATTATTCATAAAGTTGACAAATCGTTTCAGGATTTCCGGATCAAACTCCATCGTGTTTTTAATGGTCGCGCGGTATTTATCGTTCTCTTCGTTTTTAAGCATATTCATAAACGCCGAGTTGTATACGCGGTGCATTCCCAGCGTACGTACAAAATAGCCTTCCATCATCCAGAAAGCCTCGGCGAGAAGCAGCGTATTAGGCGCTTCAACCGCACAGCGGTCAACAACCTCGCGCCAGAACTCATTGGGAATACGGCGGTTAAACTCATCTGTGGAAATTGTATGTTCAGCGCGGCTTGCGATTGCGCCGCCTGTACCCGGCACAGGAAACCAAAGCCGTTGAATATGCCTTTTTGCGAGCGTCATCGCGGCATCGAAACGCACGATGGAGAATTGCTGGCATACACCGATAATTGTGCGTATAACAGCCTCACGCGCTTCGGGGTTAAGAAAATCGATCTGAGCGGTATCATTCCACGGCATTGATGTGCCGTCGTTGCCGTGATAAATATACCGCGTCTCTCCCGAGCTGTTATCGATCCTTTTAAAAACAACAGCGGCATCGTTACGCGAAAAGTAATGCTCCTCGATTTGAACGGTAATATCGTCACGTCCCGAAAGATTGCCGCAATTGTAGTTATAAGTCGGGAACGGAGGGTACGAAAGCTGTAAAAAACGACCGGGATGTTCGATCATCCAGCGGCTGTCGATGCCAGTGTGGTTGGGAACCATGTCCGAACCAAGCCGGATTCCGCGGCGCATACAACGTTCACGCAAGTTGGTAAGAGCGCCCCACCCACCGAGTTCAACGGCAATATCATAATCGTACAGACTGTAGGCGGATGCCGCCGCTTCCGGGTTGCCTGTCCATTGTTTTATTGTCTTGCTTGCCTGGCTTCGTTCCCATATACCGATAAGCCAAAGCCCCGTAAAACCGCGGCGGGCAAGCTCGTCAAGCTCTTCATCGGGGATTTGATCCAGGCGATTAATTTCTCTGCCGAATTTTTGTGAAAGTTGAAACAGCCAGACAAGCGTACTTTTCGCAATTAACACCGTTCTAGGCATCCAGTCTTGATCGGGGCTGAAACGCTCGTACTCATCAAGACCTGCGAATGTCATTACCTCGCTGGGACCGGAGCCAAAGAAAACAGGTTTATTCTCCTCGTTCATGACATCCAAACCCATAAGAAGACGCGCCATAAATTTAGAGATTAAAAGCCCCCAATGCTTTCTCATATACTCAAGCTGATCAAGAAGTGAATCGGGATGAGCTAAAGCCGGTGAACGTAAAAAATCCCACAGATTCATACCGTCAGGTCCAAAAGGCGGCATATCTTTTAAATGAGCTTTCAATTCCTCGATTGCGGCAGGATAAACGGTTTCTTTAGAAAGGTTNTTATCATCAAACAGAAATNTAAACTGTTTAAAAGCAGGATTTAAATTCGCAAGCGAAAGAAGTAATGTTTCTTCGATGGACAGCGCACGGCAGCTTTCGCCGTGTTCCTGACTGTTTAAATAATCCTTTACATTTTTCTCGCCCTTATACACCGCTTTCGGCGGAAATTGGTTTGAAAATGTATGTAAAAGACCGTTAGTTTTATCTTCGCCCAGATTATTACCAAGCCTATCAAGCGCGGTATCAAAAACATCGGCTTGAACCTGCTCTCTGTAAAGAGCAACAACAAAATGGAGAATCTCGTCGATTAACCCCATTGCGTATAGATTACCCGCTTTTATAAAACGTTCGGGATGTGCCGGATCCTGATTATAATTAAATTTCGCGGTCAACTCTCTGCACTGTCTAAGATCCGCAAGAACAACATTTCCTGTCAGTGAAAAAAGGCTGTCATTTAAACTGTACTCCTTGCGGACATGGCGGTTTACGTGAAATTCCATACAGGCTTTCCTGTTATGTGCAAACCCCGCCTGTCCCGGTTTTTCCAGTTTATCAAGTTGAATAAGAAATTTATTCATGAACGCTCCTTTGCAGCTAATTAATTATACTATGGAATTACTAAAGGTGACAGTCACTTTATCTTTTATTACAGGCTGTCACTTTTTGGATTTTTCATTATTATATTAAGAAGGATGATGAATAGAATTTGAGAGCTATTTTACTCACATTGTTAGCGGCGTAGATTTTATCAAAGGATTATCAATGAATAACGATTTATTACGTCAATCAATCCATACATACTCTGAAGCCGCTTTTTCCCGTTCAGGCGGCCCAGGCGGTCAGAATGTTAATAAAGTAAATACGAAAGTAACATTGAGATTACGCTTGAGCAACCTGAACGGACTTTCAGAAACAGAGCTGGAACATATGAAACAGCAACTTGCAAACCGAATAACCGGAGACGGCGAGCTAATCATTACCTCTGACGAAGAACGTTCACAACGGGTAAATCTTGAAAGAGCATACTTCCGCATGGAAATGTTAATCGTTTCCGCGTCGAGAATCCCCAAAAGCCGTAAACCTACTAAACCGAGTAAAGCAGCAAAAGAAAGACGCCTCCATACAAAAAAGCTGCAAGGACAGAAAAAAGCCGGTAGAGCGGGAGATAAAAATGTTTCACGTGAAACATTTTAAAAGCCTATTCTCTTTTCTTCCTTTGGCTTTTCTATCAGGTTATTCAATACCTCTGCTATTTTGTTTATAGACTCATCATACTCTATGAACTTATAATCACAGTTATCGATATGAAGCATAAGCAATTTTCGTAAATTATTATCATGTTCATCTGTTCCCATTTCAGAACAGATAATATGCCTTAATCTTACAAAAGCCCTCATAATAGTGATATTCACCTCAATAGCTCGTTTTGAATGAATTACACTAGACAGCATCGCAACACCTTGTTCTGTAAAAACATAGGGTGTATACCGTCTACCGCCATAACTTGAACTTGAGGTCACAAAATGTGACCTCAAGTCTGACCATTCATTTTCAGTCAATCGAAACATAAAATCCAGTGGAAATCTTTCCACATTTCTTTTAACTGCTTGATTGAGTGCTTTAACCTCAATTTCATATAATCTTGCTAGATCACTATCAAGCATTACTTTACACCCGCGAATTTCGTGAATTAAATCTTGAATAGGAACAGTATTTTGCTCATTCATCATTCCGCCTCCAATAATGGGTTTTTGACCCAAGAATAAATGATGTAAAAAAAATTCATCATTTATCACTTTATAAGTGACAAATATATATCCCCGCGGAAATGTTGTCTTGCTTGCGATATAAATAAAAAATTTGTATGAATAAGCTCTTAATACAAAATACTGTGTAATTAAATATTTAAAGCCTATTCCGTGCTTTCTGCCGGTGCGCCTCGTTCAAAAATAAGGCGTATCTCTTGACCATCTGTCCTTGAGAGCAATTCAAGATGGTCATCGGTAAGCCTCCATTCATATGCGTGTTGAAGGTACATATAAAATTGATGCTCGCTTAGGTTATCAGGCTCAAGAAATGATGCCATCAGGGTTGAACGCATGGGTAATATGCTAATTGATTGATTATCGCCAAAGGTGTACGGGGCAGAGAAGCGGTTTGGCGCGCCGATTCCCGAAATTAATTGCTCGTTGAAATTCATTGTAAAATAATCCTGCATTGCCGGCATTTCACTGCGCCTGTATTGAGTATCTGTTTCATTCATAAATACCGTTGTAAGGATCCATTTACTTCGTGTAATATCTGAAAAACTTTGCCCTGTCTGACTGGCGGTTGTTCTGCCTGTATCGAGGTTTACATTACCTTCGTTATTAACGTTAGTGCCGGCGCAGCCCGAAATTAAAAAGGCTGCCGTGAATAATAAAAAACTTCTTACCATGATTTACTCCTTAAAATATCAAAATTTTAAAATAATCCCCAACTGTTTAGGAGGAGCATTATTACATCAAATTTCAAACCAACATAGAATTTGGCATTATTTTCGATGAAGCGGAATCCTGTTTCGACAGAAAAAATGTTGTATTTTACGTCTGTGCCGCCGCGAATTCCACTTTGTAAACCTGCTCCTAAAATATATCTATCCAAATAAAAATTATTACCGTCCATAAATAAATAATTAACAGTTACATATGGAGCCAGGAAAAAATTACTATTTAACCTAAAAAAATTTACTACATTCCAATACGCTGTAATATTTAGAAAACTAAAATAAGTTTCGCTGTAGGAAATTATATTATCATAATCGGGGTCTATGTTCTCTCCACTCCAGTTAAAGAATTTAAATGGGCTCAACTCCACGCCAAATCCTGATGCGTTATGTTCAATGCCGAATTTAATCAATTCAAAATTAAACTCAAATATATATAAGCCTTCAAACGGCATATACATTCCGACTCCGGAATTTGTAAAGTTCATAATGAAGCTAAAATTAGCCTCATTTTCATCAGATTCCTGCGCGAAAACCGGTAATGT